>JBBRHQ010000041.1:0-14544 GCA_038222365.1 Solirubrobacterales bacterium | reverse complement strand
TACTCAGCCGGGTCGTAGGTCATTTCTATGAGCCTAGCGCGTCTTGCCACTGGGGAGGCTGCCAAGCCATCGATGCGGCGAGGTTCGTCGTGACTGCCGGTCGGATGGGCAGTAGGGTCCATGAAGCGGGCCGATCTGGTTGCTCGGAAGCATCCACGTGGGCTCCCAACAACCACCATGAGAGTTTGCGTGCTCGATCTCGATGACCCTTGGCAGCCGATCTCTTACGGTGGCACGCAGCGGACGCTGGCGCTGATCAATGCTGCGGTTGGTGCAGGTCACACGGTGAGCGTCATCTACGTGCCGACCAGCGAAACGCAAGCACCCGGCGATACTCGGCTCGAGCTTCGACCCATGCGGCGTCCTCCGCTCGGCCAGCGGCGCATGCCCGACTCCCTCCGTCGACTGAAGCGGGAATTGCTGCCAATGCCCACCATGGTTGGTGCTCGAATCGGAGAGTTCGGCCGAACCGTCGCGGACCTCAGCCCGGAGGTGCTCATCGTCACCGAACTCCGAGCCGCTCCATACGTCGGCCAGGCCCTAGACGCGGCGCTGTGGCTCGACCACGCCGACCTGTGGAGCACCTTCTTGGGAGCCGAGATCGCGCGTAGAAGAGGGGTTCCCAGGCTCACAGCGCGCGCTCAACAGATTGCGATCGAAAGGACCGAGCGGCGCTGGGCGCAAGGTGCGGCGGCTCTGAGCACCGCCGGCTACGACGACAGGCATACCCTGCGCGGCCAGATCGGCCGCGACGTTGTCTGGCTACCAACGCCGTCAGGCGTAGCCGAGATACCACCGCCTCCGGCGAGCGAGGAACCGGTTGCCGGCTTCCTCGCAAACTTCGCCTACCGGCCGAATCGCGACGCCTTCGAAGTGCTCAAGGGTGAGTGGGCCCCGGCGCTGAAACGGCAAGGCTGGAAGACGATCGTGGCCGGCCTGCATTCCGACCAGCTCGACGGGGGCGAATCCGTCGAGGTGGTCGGTCCGATTCCACGAGTCGAGGAATACTATGCGCGGGTGCATTTGACGCTGGCCCCAATGCGCCTCGGGGGAGGGATCAAAGTCAAGGTTCTTGAATCTCTGATGGCTGGTCGCCCCTTGTTGGCTACTGCGCAAGGCCTCCGAGGACTTCCTCCTGAACTCGTGTCACGAATCCCGCAAGTGTCGGTGGAGCGGCCGGATGTCGAGTTTCTCGCCGCCGGGCCACCGGCATCTGTGGGTCTGCGACGGCTGGCCGCCAGCTATTTCTCTCCGACCGTATTCGAGGCTAAGGTCGCGTCTTTACTCAAGGCGCTCGGCACGTCACCTGGCCGAGGCTGAGGTGCTCTGCGCGCCCGGGCCCCGTCCTCCTCAGCAGGCGGTGGATTGGTTCACTAATACCGCATTGCCGGCATCTGACGTGCAAGAGCCGGCCTTACCGCGCTCATGAGAGTTGCAATTCTCGGCAGCCGAGGCTTTCCTAGCACATATAGCGGGTACGAGACGTTGGTCCGGCGCCTAGCCCCGGCGCTCGCAGGAGCGGGCCACGACATTACTGTGTACAGTCGCGAACGGGTTAGGGGTCGGATCTGGAGCGACCGAGGCGTACGGTGTATCACCACCGCCGGTTACCGGAGCAGATCCCTCTCGACGCTTACCTTTGGCTTCACGGGCTCGCTTGATGCTGCACGCCGTGGCTTCGATGCCGTGCTCGTGCTGAACATCGCGAACGGATATTGGCTGCCGATTCTGCGCTCCCGGCGCATCCCCGCGGCCGTAAACACCGATGGCGTCGAGTGGGCGCGTGGGAAATGGGGCCCGACCGCGAGGAGAGTTTTTCGTGGAGGTGCTTGGTCGGCGGCCAGATTCAGCAACGAGCTGATCGCTGATTCCCGGGAGATGGCTGCGATCTGGCGCGAGCGGTTTGGGGTCAGCTCGACCTTTATCCCCTACGGAGCAGATATTTGCAGCGAGGTTGGCGCGTCGCGGCTCGCCCCACTCGGCCTCGAGCCGGGTGGATACGTGCTCGTCGTGGCGAGGATGGTTCCCGAGAACTCAGTGGGGCTGACGCTCGACGCGCTCGGGCGGGTGGGGTGCGGGAGGGATCTGCCCCTGGTCCTGGTTGGGACCGGCGACCGGGGCTCGGCCCTGGTCGACCGTTTGCGTCGGTCGCAAACGGATGGATCGGTGCGCTGGCTCGGACACGTCGCCGACCAGGCCCTGCTCACCGAGCTGTGGAGCCACTGCGCCGTCTATGTTCACGGGCATTCGGTCGGAGGGACGAATCCCTCCTTGCTTCAGGCGCTCGGGGCCGGCGCGCCGACCCTGGCGCTGGACACCCCGTTCAATCGCGAGGTGATCCGGTCCCCCGACCAGCTATACCCTCCCGATGCGCGCTGCCTCGCCACGATGGTTGAGCGTCTTGCGTTCTCGTCGGAGCTTCAAGGCCGATACGGGCTCCGGGGTCAACGGATCGTCGCCGATCACTACCGCTGGGACAGCGTGGTCAAGAAGTACGAGGAGGTTCTGGTCAGGCTCGCCGCAGGCGCCGGATCGTAGTGTGCCCGCGTCTGGAGGCCCTTTTCGACGGTCTGGATCCCTGAAATCATGAGAGATGACTTCGCGGAGATCTATGAAGAGCATGTCTTCACGGTGTATGGCTTCATCGCCTACCGGATCGGGTCGGTCGCCGATGCCGAGGATCTGACTCAGCAGACGTTCGAGCAGGCGTTGCGCGCCTGGAGCAGGTTCGATCCGGATCGGGCTTCGGCCGGGACATGGCTGATCTCGATTGCCCGAAATCTCCTCATAGACCGCTTTCGCCGCGAGGGCCGGCGACGTTTCGAGGCGATCGCTGATGAGTTCTCAGAGTCCGAGCTGCCGCGGGTCGAGCTCGAGCCCAATCTGGGGATCGATTCCGACCTGGCCGCCGCTCTGGCGCAGTTGAGCGATCAGTCCCGTGAGGTGATCGCGCTGCGATTCGGCGCGGAGCTGAGGCCGCCGGAGATCGCTGAGGCCATGGGACTCAGCGTGGAGAACGCGCACCAGATCCTCTCCCGCTCGCTGCGCAAGCTTCGCTCGCAGCTGGAGCAGGCTGATCTGCGAGGCGAGGCCGACTAGGCGGTGGCGACCAGGGATTTGACGATGCCGCCAAACCGCTCTCGCAGGATCACCGAACGCGGAAAGAGCGCCTGCATTTCGGTGATCGTGAGTAGCTCGTGGTCCATCACGTATTGCACGGGGTCGACGTCAGCTCTTCCCCGAATGTGGCTGAGGGGCCAGTGCGAGGCGATCCGCACCTTGGAGGCAGGTGGTAGGAACTGAAAGCCCGGGAAGATCAAATGGGGCTCGAGCGGGAAATAGCGGTAAGGAGTCTGCACCCAGTGATGCGGAGCGAGCTTGTGCACCGTCTCGGCAAAGCCGCGGCGATGCCGGGGGCCACCGACGTGCTCGATCACCGAATTGGAGAAGACGAGATCGAAAGCTCCTTCGAGCCGATCCGGATCACAGGCGTCTGCCTGAACTGTCGCCATCCATGGGGCGGGATCTCGGATCGCCCATTCATCGATGCTGACCACGGTTACGCGCGCCGGGCGTATGGTCGCTCGGTGCCAGTACGCGGTGGCCCCGCCCAGGTCGACGATCTCCATCTGCAGGAAATCGGGAAAGCGGCGGAGCAGGCGCTCCATCCGTCTCTGTCGCGCCCGGTACCCGAGCGATTTCGGGGAATGCGGGTCGGCGAGCTTGCCCAGGAGCAGCGTTCGCATTGACATGCGTTGAACTTAGCGCTGCAGTTGACGCCGCGACCCTGGCCGAAAGAGGATCGCAGCGGGCCTGGACTCTCAGGCGGCGAATGGACCGAGTCCCGCGAGGCCGACCCCGACAAGGGCCAGCAGCAACAGACCCGATCCAGCATAGGAGGCGATCAAAACGCGAAGCCTGGCCGGCCGCGGCGATGGATCGCCGATCGCTCCGAGTCGGAGCTGCCGACGGAGCTCGGCACGAAAGGCGGCACGGGGCGCTGGGCGCGAGCTGATCAGCCGCCCGCCGAGGGCGACGAGATCCTCGCGCTCCCCGGCGGGAATGTCGTCTTCGAGCTCACGCCTGATCTCGGAATCGTCGATCATCGCGCGAACAGCAAGGAACGGGGGTTCAGCGCCCTTGCCCTCCGGTAGGCGGCGACCGAGGCCGCAGCGTTTCCGCGCTTTGCCTCGATCCGCGAGAGCGTCGTCCAGTTGCGCCAATCGGCTGACCCGCGAGTCGTGGCCGCCCGGGCTTCGCGAGCAGCGGCGGCGAGGTTTCCCTGTTGCTCGAGCAACAGAGCCGCCTGCAGCCTCGGCGTGTCTGCGTAGGGCTCGATCTCCGATGCCGACTTCGCTTCCGACAGCGCTCGTGAAAGATCTCCGGCGGCCGCAGAACCCTGACTCTGGCGGATGGCGCTTGTCGAAGCGAGGGGGATCGCGATCACGATTACCGAAGCCAGCGCTGCGAGTGCGACCGAGATCCGGCCCCAAGCCGGGAATGACACTCCTGCTCGGCCGGGTCGGGATCGATTGGTCAGGAGCGCTCCCGCGAGCAGCATCACGGCGGTGGGGATCACCGCCAGCTCCCACGCCCAGTCGACCCCTGCGGCGACGCAGAAGGCGCCGATTGCTGCCGATACGCCGGCCACCTCGGCGCGGCGTGACCGCTCTGCTCGGATCGTCGCCAAGGTGCCGTAGCCGAGAACCCAGATGAGGAAGCCGGAGATCAGCGCCAATCCGACGATCCCCAACTCGCCGAGGGTCTCCAGATACAGGGAGTGCGCGTCACGGACGAACCCCGGGATCGAGCCGTGCTCGGACCACCAGAACTCGAAGGTTCCAGGCCCGATGCCGATCAGGGGCGCGGTGGAGTTCGCGTCTATCGCCGAGCTCCACCATTGGTAGCGACCGTTTCCGCTGAAGCTCTCGAAGCGGGTGGTGGCGTTGGTGGTTCCCTCGGGGCTTTTGAACTCCTGCCAGCGATCAGAAGCCTCGCCCGGTAGGCCGGCGATGCCTGCGAGCAATACGGCCGCCACCCCGGCGACGGCAAGCCCTCCCAGGATCTGCGCTCGCGAGGGGCGTAGCCAACCCGGGCGGGTCGCGTGGCGCTCGGCCAGCGATACTGCCGCTTGGATCAGTCCAACTCCCGAGCAGACGACGAGCGCTATGGCCAGCATCTCATTGCCCTGGTGAAGCGCGATCCCGCCGGTCGCGCCCGATTGCAATGCGTCGCGCTGGCTGGCCGCGCCGACGAGGATCGCGCCACCAACACCGGCGGTGAACACAGTCGCGAGGACCGTGAGGCGTCCACGCATCAGGACCAAGTAGACCGAGATCCCGACCAGTGCCGCCGCGGCCCCGCCACGGGACAGGGTGAGATAGATCGTCAGTACGAGGGCGGGAATCAGCGCGGCCGCGAGCGACCGCTGCAGGATGGTCCGAGCCGAGCCGGATGCGGCCAGAAGCAGCGGCAGACCCATGGCGAGCAGGTCGGCAAGACCGTTCCAGTAGTTGACGGGATAGCTGAGGCGATTCCTCACCGGGAGGAACTCGGCGATGCGGTTCCCGGGGACGATGAACAGGTGGGGCTGCAGCCGTGAGAGCAGCGCCAGCACCCCCACGGTCGCAATCGCCGTACCGACCGCGCCGGCTATCAGGCGCATGCTCCCGGTCCGGCGGAGGCTGACGGCCAGGCCCAGGAAGGCGAGATAGGTAGCTAACCGGCCGACCTCGATCAGGCTGCGCTCGGCGCTGTCAGACCACGAGATGGCGAGCGCGGTCCAGACCAGGAAGGCGCTCAGCATCCCCAATCCGATCCACGCGGGCCGCCCGGTCCTGCTCAACGGGAGGGCGCCGACAACGACTGCCCCGGCGAGCAGCCACCAGGCGGCAATACCGATCTCACCGCGAGGGATGACGTCGTAGCCGCCCCCCTTCAACCCGAGGTACAGCACCAACGCGTAGGCGAGGGCCCAGGTGCAGATCGGCACCGGGTCGATTCGGGTCCGTCCAAACGCTCGCAGCCCTGAAATGTGCGCAACTGGCGCGTTCCGACCGGTTTCCATACAGAGACCGATACGAAACGAGCCTGCGAACCCTGACGTGCTGTCAGGATCGGCTTCCTCTTCGCGTATCTGTCCAAAGCATGCGGCGCTGCCTGATCATCTGCCTGGTCTCCCTGGGGGCGCTCTGCGCCTTGCTTCCAGGCCTGGCGATGGGGAATGTTCCGCCGGGCAACTCGGCGCTCGACCAATACGTCGAACAGGTCCCCGGCTCAGGTGGGGGCAAGCCGAGTGACGAGAGCAAGCCGCGCAGTCCCGACCGAGCTCTTGGCAGCCAGCATGCTCGCGGTCTGGAGAATCTCGGACCGGCGGGGAGCGCCGCGGCGCAGCTCGCTGCCCGATCAGACCCGCTCTACGGCTCAGGCGATCGGCCTCAGAGTTCGCGGGGGGGCGCGGAGGCATTTGACCGCGCCGACTCCACGACCTCTTCCGGTGCCCTCGCGGTTGCCAAGCACGCCCTCGGCCTCTCCGACGCCGGCAGTGGGCTCGGAACCCTGTTCGGGCTGGTAATAGCCGGAATCACGATCTTCCTGCTCGCATACCTCTTCTCACGGCCCCGGCGGGCCGGCTAAGCGGATGACATCCTCTCGCAGCGGCTGGGGCCCATGAGGCCCAACCCGAAGTGCCGTGGCGCGATCGTCTCGATCACCGCTTTGATCATCCTCGGGCAGGGGGGTGCGCCGCCCGCCGCCGCCGCAAGGCCATTGGTGACAGGTATCTCGGACCCCGGCGCAACTCGGATCGATAGCCCGCTGGTCTTCAGCCGCATCCGGGATGCGGGTGCCCGCTTCGTCGAGATCCCAGCCTTCTGGCAAGAGATCGCCCCCGCGACTGAGCCCGCTTCCTGGAGTGCCGGCGATCCGGCCGATCCCAACTATCGCTGGACGACCCTTGACGCCATCGTGGGCCGAGCGGTGGACGCCGGCCTGACACCGATGGTTCAGCTTGCCGGGGCTCCATCGTGGGCCGAGCGATGCAAGTTTGGGCATTCCACCCTATGGGCCGCATGCAATCCGGACCCCCACGCCTTCGCGCAATTTGCAAAGGCTGCTGCCAGGCGGTACGAGGGGAGCTTCGAGGGGCTTCCCAGGGTCAGATACTGGGAGCCTCAGAACGAGCCGAATCTGAAGCTCTTCTTCAACCCGGTCTTTCGGCACGGCAAGCCCGTCTCTCCGACTCTCTACCGCAGCCTGCTCAACCAGTTCACCGAGGCCGTGAAGTCTGTCGATCAGTCGAATCGGGTGGTCGCCGCCGGCTTGGCGCCGCTCGGAACGATGCAGCCGTTGCGCTTCGCCCGCCTGTTGCTCTGCATGGCCGGCAGGCGCCATCCCCACCGCAGGCCGAGCGGTTGCCAGGGTGGAGTTCACTTCGACATCTTCGGCATCCACCCCTATACGACCGGGGGGCCGACTCACCGCAGCTCCGGGCGCGACACCGTCGCCATCGCAGATCTTCCGAAGCTGCAACGGTTGCTCAGGGCCGCCGATAGAGCGGGTGTGATCAAGAGCAGCTCCCGTCATACGCCGCTGTGGATCACCGAGTTCGCCTGGGACTCGAAGCCCCCCGACCCGGGAGGCCTGCCGATGCGGATCCACGCGCGATGGGCGGCGGAGGCCATATACCGTGCCTGGCGGGCCGGCGTCAGCCACTTCTTCTGGTTCGAGCTTCGTGATGAGGCTCGAAACGGAAGGCCGTTCAATGAGACGATCCAGTCGGGGCTCTACCTGAGGGGCCCGATGATCGAATCAGATCGACCCAAGAGGACCCTCGAAGCGTTCCGGTTCCCCTTCGTGGCGTTCAAGCGAGGCAAGGGCTTCTCGATCTGGGGACGCACCCCGGACAGCGAGGCCGGGTCGGTGCGGATCTTGATCCATACGAAGCGGGGATGGCACAAGGTGGACCGAGTCATCGCCAACGGCAGCGGGATCTTCAGCGGTTCCGTCGGCCCGAGGCGCGGGGTCGGCCCGCATACCCTCGTCAGGGCGGTGTACCGGGGTGAGGGGGCGGTTCCTTTCTCACTGCACAACGTCAAGGACTTCTACCAGCCGCCCTTCGGCTAGCGGCGGCCTCAGAGGCGTCGGACCGCCCGCCCACCGCTCTTTGCGCGCCCGATCCGCTTAGCTTGCGGATAGCTCTCGCGCAGCAGCTCCAGCGCCGCGTCCTCGCCTTCGGCGGCGACCACGCAGCAGAAGCCGCAGCCCATGTTGAAGACCTCGTACATCTCCTGATCGGAGACCGAAGCGCGGTCGCGAATCAGCTCGAAGATCGGCTGCGGCGGCAGCGGGTCGTCGATCTGGTATCCGACGTTGGCGCGGAGCCGCAGCAGATTCTCGAGCCCGCCGGAGGTGATGTGGGCGAGCCCGCGGACCTCGATCTCGGAGCGCAGCAGGGTGAGAACCGGCTGGACGTAGATCTCGGTCGGCTCGAGCAGGAGGTCGCCAAGCGGGCGGCCGAGTTGAGCGTCGTCGAGGGAGATTCCATCCAGCGCTTTGCGTGCAAGCGTGTAGCCGTTTGAATGCAGACCTGAGGAGGGGAGCCCGATGATCGGATCCTCCGGCCTGATCGCCGAGCCGTCGATGATCTGATCGAGGCGGACTGTTCCGAAGCAGGCGCCGACGATGTCGAAACCCCGGATCATCTCGCCGAGCTGCGCCAGTTCGCCCCCGGGGATCTCGATGCCCGCGAGCTCGGCGCCGCGTGCCAGTCCCCGTCCGATCTCCTCGCATGCCTGAGGATAGGCTCGTTCCGTAGCGATGTAGTCGAGCATCGCCAACGGCTCCGCCCCGACGCAGATGATGTCGTTGGCGTTCATCGCGACGCAGTCGATTCCGACCGTGTCGTAGCGGCCGAGTTGCTCGGCAACCAGCAGCTTCGTGCCGACTCCGTCGGTCGAGAGGGCTATTCCCCTGACCTCGTCGAGGCGGATCACGCTTGCGTAGTGGCCAGGAAGGGGGACCTGTCGCGAGGGGCGCCCCGGATCGATCGAGGCGAGGGTCGCGACGAGACTCGCGACCGCCGCGTCGGCGGCGCCCTGGTCGACCCCGGCTCGAGCGTAGGAGCCCCCCATCACATGACCCCCTCGAGACTTGCCTGCGGCATCGACTCAGATTCAATATCAGCCGCCGGTCGCGGCCGTCGCCGAAGGCGGTGGAGGACGAATGCCGCCACCAGGATCCGGTAGGCCGCATAGGGCCAAAGTGCCCGGTCGCGCTCCACCAGGCGAATCAGGCGTTGCGAGGCGAGGGTCGAGGCAAAGGAGGCGGTGGCGCCGATCGCCAGGGATCGGCGCAATTCGGGCGAAACGCCGCGAGCGCGGAGACGGGCGCCCTTCAGGGCGCTGGCACCGACGATGATCGGCAGCGCCACGGTTCGGGAGAGCAGGTTCGCCTGATCGCGCGAGAAGCCTCGCCAGCGGGAGACCGCCAGCGTGGCCCCGTTCCGCGAAACGCCGGGTGCAAGGGCTGCGGCCTGGGCGATGCCGAGAGCGAGTCCGTCGAGCAGGCCGGCCTCACCCCGGCCACGAAGCTGTGGCCGTGTGTCCGCCGCCACCATCAACCCGGCGCCGATCAGCAGCCCCGAGGCCGTCGCTCTCGGTCCCCCCAGACGCCGCTCGATGCTCCGCTCCCAGACGTAACCGATGATCGCAGCGGGAAGGAAGGAGAGAGCCAGCACCGAGGCGCGGCGGAGGTCGAATGCGCGGAGCTCGGCCGCGATCACCTGCCGCTGGCCGAGCAGCAGGGCCGCCGCGGTACCGGCGTGCAGGGCAACCTCGAAGCTCTTACGGTCCTCGGGGTCCAGTCTCTCCCAGCGCCATCCGGCCAACCAGGGCACCAGGACGATGTGAGCCGAGCTGGAGACCGGCAGCAGCTCCGCGGGCCCCTGGACGATCCCCAGCGCGACGGCGTGCCGCGCCCGGATTGCGGCTCCGGGGACCTCCGTCAAGCGCGGCCGGCTCTCGCCGTCTCGGCGTCGCCCGATCTCGCAGCGTCGTGCTCGCCGTCGCCGGGACCGCCCCGGCGCCACCGCACGATCAGATAGGTGATCAAGCCGACCACGCCCACAACGACGACGTAGTCGAGGTAGGCGAGGTTGTGGCGCCACTTCTCCCAATTGTCCCCCACCTCGCGGCCGACGATTGCGAGCATCAGGACCCAGGGGATGCAGCCGGCAAGCGTGAACGCCGTGAAGCGCCAGAAGCGCATCCGGGCCACCCCGGCGGGCAGCGAGATGAAAGTGCGGACTATCGGCAGCATCCGCGTGAAGAAGACGGTTGCCTCGCCATGGCGCTCGAACCAGTCCTCGGCCTGGCGCAGATGCTTGGGGTTGACCCGGAAGACGTGGTGGCGTTCGAGAAGCTCGAGGCGTCCGTAGTAACCGACGGCGTAGGCAAGCCAGGAGCCGGCGAGGTTGCCGAGTACGCCGGCGACGACGATGCCGAACAGGGTCAGATCGCCGTTGGAGACGCTGAACCCGGCGAACAGCATTATCGCCTCGCTGGGGATAGGGATGCAGGCCGATTCGAGCGCCATCAGGATGAACACCGCGGGAAGCCCCGTGGAGCCGATGAAATCGGTGGCGACGTTGACGACGGGGTCGAGGAGCTTGTCGGTGATGCTTGCGAGCGTGAACATGAGCAAGGGCCGGAGGTTCTCCCGCGGCGGAGGTGGATCTTAGGGAGATTGGCCGGCGCTCAGTTGGAGCCGCGTCGCGAGATCACCGCGGGCACGGTTCGGAGGATCAGCTGAATATCCCCCCACAGCGACCAGCCCGCAGCGTAGTCGTTGTCGATGTCGACCATCTCTCGGAAGGGGATGTTGTTCCTGCCCATCACCTGCCATGGTCCGGTCATGCCGGGCCGCAGGTCGAGCCGGTGCCTGGACCATCCCTCGATCTTTCGATCGTCCCTCTCGGGGAGGGGTCTGGGCCCGACCAGGCTCATCTCGCCGACGAAGACGTTCCAGAGTTGGGGAAACTCATCGAGACTGGTGACGCGAAAGAAACGGCCCACCCGGGTGACCCGGGGGTCCCGATCGAGGGAGAGGCAGTCGGGGTCCAAACTGTGAGCCATCAATCCGTCGACCATCTGGTCCGCATCCTGAATCATCGTCCGGAGCTTCAGCAGCCGAAAGTGGCGGCCGTATCTGCCGACCCTGGTCTGTTTGAAGAGGATCGGGCCGCGCGAGTCAAGCCTGATCGCCAGGGCGACGATCGGCATCAGGGGCGCGAAGAGGACCAGGGCGAGCGCGGAGACGACGATATCGACGGAACGCTTCAACAGCCGGGACGAGGGGGAGAGCATCGGCGGGTGATAGACGAGGACCCCAAGCCCCTCGATGCGATCGATCTCGGCTCCGCGGTTGAGCGTCTGCCGATTTGCCGGAACGACGCTGAAACGAATCAGGTTGCGGTGGCAGAGGCGCATCAACCGCATCACCTCGTCCACGTCCATGCCCGGCCCCGGCTGCACCATCAGCTGGTCCAACTCCCGTTCCTCGATCATCCGATCGAGGTCTCCAGTCGGCCCCGAGCCGGGCGGCTGCTCCGGCTCGGCACCCGGGATGATCACCCGGCGGAGGTGCATCCCGTACTCCGGGTGGCAAGAGAAGATCCTGCTCAGACGCTCGACCGTTTCGCCGCAAGCCGCCAGCACGACCTCCTCCGGACCCTGCGCCCGGAGGTGGATTCGCACGGCCAGCGACCGAAGCAGGCTGATCAAAACGATCGCCGCAACGGTGAAGACCAGGAGCTCTGTCATCGCCAGCCGCTCCCCTCCCAGGGTCAGCTTGGAGAAGAGCCATGTGGCAAGCGTCCCGAGCACCACCGCGTGGAACAGGGGCGCGATGTCATCGAGGATCGACCCCTCGGTCCTTCGCACCTGCCGCTCGTAGAGTCCGTAGCTGCGCAGCAACAGCGCCCAGACCACCAGCGTGGGGGCCAGGATCAGGGTCGTTCTCGCGGGATCGGGACGATCGGACGCGAGCGTGAAGGAGATCAGCATCGCGAGCAGGATCCCCGTCAGGTCCGTCGCCAGCAGCAGCCGACGCAGAACGTAGTCTCGGTTGCGGAGCCGCGTGGCGACAAGCCGTTGCGGGTCGCGCAGCTCGAGCGCGCCCAGTTGGGCCGCCAGCTCGGAAGGCTGATCGGATCCAATCGCGTCCGGCATCCCCAAACCTAGGCTCCCTTTCTTAACCACGTCCGAGATGCGTCAATCATTCCATCCGTCCTCCGCCGGCGCTTCAGGGTTTTTCCACAATCTGACCCGGGAGCGATCGTTCGCCGGATCGGCGATCTGTAAATAGAATCGGCTCTTCTCATGCACCGCTTGAACCACCCCGTCTACCGCGCGCGGACGATGCAGATGGTGGCGGACGCTTTGCTGGTGGCGATCGCGTTCTCCTGCGCTTTCAAGCTGCGCTTCCTCGACGACGCCCACGGCATCCCCGGCCGGTACTCGACCCTGCTGGCCCAGTCGGTGGCGCTCGTCGCCGTCGGCAAGGTGGCGATCTTCTTCGCCTTCGGCCTCTACCAGAAGTGGTGGCGCTACGTGACCGCCCGCGACTACCCCGGGATCCTCCGCGCAGTTGCCGTTTCCAGCCTCGTCATGGTCCTCGTCTTCACGGTGGTCAAGCCCTTCGAGGACAACCTGCCGCGCTCGGTCGTGGTCACCGACTTCATCCTCACCCTGGTGCTGCTGGTCGGCGCCAGGCTCGCGGTCCGTCTGCTGATCGAGCGGCCCGAGCGGGGAGCCCGGATCCCGACGGGCCCCGAGGTGCTGATCGTCGGCGCCGGGTCCGGCGGGCAGATGGTGGTGCGGGAGCTGCAGCTCAACCCCGACCTCGGCAAGACGGCGATCGGCTTCCTCGACGACGACCCGCGCAAGCGCGGCATGAGGATGCTGGGGCTGAAGGTGCTCGGCTCGACCGACGAGATCGACGCGATCCTCGACGAGACCGAGCCCGACGAGGTGGCTATCGCGATCCCCTCCGCGCCGGGGACGCTGAGGGCGAACGTTGTCGCCGCCTGCCGCGAGCGGGAGATCCGAGTCCTCACCCTGCCGACCGTGTTCGAGTTGCTTCGCGGCGGAGTCCAGCTGAACCGCCAGCTGCGCGAGGTCCAGGTCGAGGACGTGCTCGGCCGCGATCCCGTGGTCGTCGAGCTCGACCGCGTCGGCGCCTATCTCGAGGACCGCGTGGTGATGGTCACCGGGGCCGGGGGCTCGATCGGCTCCGAGCTCTGCCGGCAGATCGCCCGGGTCGGCCCGCGGCTGCTGGTTATGCTCGACCACGCCGAGGACAACCTCTTCCTGATCGACCGCGAGATGGTCGAGGAGCGCCACTTCACGAGGGTCGAGTCGGTGCTGGCCGACTGCAAGGAGCCGGCCCGGATGCTCGAGGTGATGCAGCGCTTCAAGCCGGCGGTGGTCTTCCACGCCGCCGCGTATAAGCACGTGCCGCTGATGGAGTCGAACCCGCTCGAGGCGGTTCGCAACAACGCGGTGGCGACGCGGATAACCGCGGAGACGGCCGCTGCGTCGAAGGCCGAGCGCTTCGTCCTCGTCTCCACCGACAAGGCGGTCAACCCGCAGACCGTGATGGGCGCCTCGAAGGCGATGGCCGAATGGATCATCGAAGCGGCCGGCCACCGTCACCCGCACACTCGCTTCGGCAGCGTCCGCTTCGGCAACGTTCTCGCTTCCTCGGGCAGCGTCGTCCCGATCTTCCGCAGCCAGATCGAGCGCGGTGGCCCGGTCACGGTCACCCATCCCGAGATGACCCGGTATTTCATGACCATCCCCGAGGCCGTGCAACTGGTGATCAGGGCCGGCGACATCGGCGCCGGCAAGGGCGAGGTGTTCGTGCTCGACATGGGGGAGCCGGTGCGGATCGTCGATCTCGCCCACAACATGATCCGGCTCGCCGGGTATGAGCCGGAGAGCGACATCGCCGTCGAGTTCACCGGGCCGCGCCCGGGCGAGAAGCTCCACGAGGTCCTCTTCGGCACCGGCGAGCGCTCCCAGCCCACCGCCGCGAAGCGGATCCTGCGGGCGGTGCGCGGGGCCCCGCTGGACCCGGACTGGCTCGAGCAGACCCTGAACGGGCTGGAGGACCTGATCCTCGCCGGCGACGAGGCAAATCTCTCCGAGGCGGTGGTCGCGATGGTCACCGCCCCCGGCGGCGAGGCCGCAGCGGTGGCCCACGAGGATTGAGCACGGCGGCTACTACGGTCCCCCGGCCCTTTTAACATCCCGCCGATTGTCGCCGCCGTCCTCAAAATGGATCTCGGGCAAGCCCGGTGAGTGAGCCTTGCTCGAGATAGCACGAGAGGTCGGCTCCTACGCCGGGCTGGCAGCCTTGGTCGGCGTCGCCCTGCTGATCCTCATTCAGTTCACCCAGGCGCGAGACATCCGCCGCCTGCGGGAATGGGCCGGAAGCGCCCCCGAGCGCGACGCCCAGGCGAAGGAGGCGACCTCGGAGCTGGCT
>JBBRHQ010000040.1:0-14603 GCA_038222365.1 Solirubrobacterales bacterium | reverse complement strand
CCCCGGGCCATAGGCGGCATAGACTGGGGCGATGCCGGGTTCGCTCGATGGCCGCCGCGCCGCGATAACCGGGGCCTCCTCCGGGATCGGGGAGGCGACCGCGCTTGCCCTCGCCGCCGAGGGAGCGTCGGTGGCGCTGGGGGCGCGGCGCAAGGACCGCCTCGAGGACCTCGCGGGCCGGATCGAGGCGGAGGGCGGCACCGCGGTCGCGCTCGAGGCCGACATCAGCTCCGAGGAGCAGGCGCGGGGCTTCGTCGAGGGCGCCGCCGAGGCCCTCGGTGGCCTCGACATCCTCATCAACAACGCCGGGGTGATGCTGCTCGGCCCGGTCGAGGGCGGGGACACCGAGGAGTGGCGGACGATGATCGAGGTCAACCTGCTCGGACTGCTCTACTGCACCCAGGCGGCGCTGCCGCTGCTGCGGGACGGCGGCAACGGACACGTCGTCAACCTCTCATCGGTCGCCGGGCGAATCGCCAGCCTCGGCTCGGGCGTCTACAACATGACCAAGTGGGGGGTGACGGGATTCTCCGAGGCGCTGCGCCAGGAGGCCGCCAACTCCGCCATCCGCGTCACCTGCGTCGAGCCGGGATTCGTCGACACCGAGCTCCAGGGGCACAACACCAACCCGATGGTCCGCGAGGCGATCGAGAAGATGCGCGAGCAGACCGGCGAGGTGCTGCTCGCCGAGGACATCGCCGCGGCCATCCTCCATGCCGTCGCCGCCCCGAAGCGCGTCAACGTCAACGAGATCCTCGTCCGGCCGACCGGCCAGATCCGCTAGAGGACGGCCCAGCGGAGGATCCGTTTGGGCGGGGTGACCCTTCCGTTGTAATTGCCACGCCTCAGTCACACCTGCTTAGACGTGGGACCTTTCAGCCGCGATATAGGCGGCTCAAAGGTCCCACGTCACCGAACTTCAGAGGCTGACGCCGAGGTCGACTGTGAAGGTCGAGCACGTGCGGCCGCCGCCGACCGGGTCGCTGCGGGCGGCACCGACTCCGAGCTCGCGGAAGCGGCCGGTGAGGACGTTGGCGCGGTGCCCGGAGCTCCTCATCCAGCGGCGGAAGATCAGCTTCGCCGATCCATCGCGATGACAGCCGAAGCCGATCACCTCGCCGAAGGCCCAGGAGGAGGCGGCGGCGAAGTAGCCGCTGTGGGCGATCCGCGCCTGGGTCGAGCCGTGGGCGAAGAACCCGTACCTGACCATGGCCCGTGAGTGGGCGGTCGCGACGCGACGCAGCTTGTGGTTGACCCGCAGCGGCCGCAGCCCGTGACGGGCCCTGGCGCGGTTGAACAGGCAACGGGTCGAGATCCTCAGGTGGCGCAGGGTGACCCTGGCGGGCCGCGCCCCGCTGTGGACGCAACGGGCATGCGCCTGGGCGCCGGCCGAGCCCTGCGCCTGGGTCGCGGGAGAGAAAGCGATGGCGATCAGGGCCAGCAGCACCAGGGCCGGCAGGGAAAACCAGTGGCCGGGGCGGACCGCGCCGGATTGTGTGTGTTTCTTCATGAAGCGGGGCAGACTAGTCACATAGGCAGACACGGCGCGGCCTCCCCTCGGCGGAAACCTGCCGCCTGCAGGGAATACGTTTGTATGTGATAACGTACAGAGCGATGAGCGCCGCAGAGACCGCGATCGAGATGCCTTCCAGCGCACCGAAGGGCGGGAACGCCACCGCCGGCGCGCCGCAGGTCGGCGCGCGGGTCCGGGCGCTGCGGGAGGCGATGCGGCTGTCGCTTCGCGACCTCGCCGAGCGCTCCGGTGTCAGCGCCCCGATGCTCTCCCAGGTGGAGCGGGGGGAGACCAGCCCGACCCTGATGGTCGCCACCAAGGTCGCCGAAGGGCTCGAGCTGACCCTCTCCCAGCTGCTGCGGCTCGACGAGGCCGACCACGTCGTCGTGATCCGCTCCAAGGAGCGACGGCGGCTGCGCCACGCCGGCCACCGGGTCGAGGAGCTGACCCCTCCGCTTCCAGGCCAGCGCGCCGACGTCTCCCTGCATTCGCTGGCGCCCGGCGCCTCGACCAGCGGGGCCGGTGACCCGCCGATCCACGAGCCCGGAAGCCGCGAGACGGCGGTGCTCCTCACCGGGGCGGTAAACCTGGTGATCGACGGCGAGAGCCACGACCTGGGGCAGGGCGACAGCGTCACCTTCGACGCCGACCTCGCCCATCACTTCATCAATCACGACACCGAGCGGCCGACCAGTTTCATCGCGGTCGTCTCCGCCGGGCTGCGCAGGAGCTGAGGAGGCCGACGATGCCGAGGACGATGTTCGACAAGATCTGGGCGGCCCACGAGGTCTCCGAGGGGCTGATCTACGTCGACCTCCACCTCGTCCACGAGGTCACCTCCCCGCAGGCTTTCGACGGGCTGCGCCTCGCTGACCGCCCGGTGCGCCGTCCCGAGAAGACGATCGCCACCGCCGATCACAACGTCCCGACCGACGGCACCCCCGCGGCCCGGCTGATCGCCGATCAGCTCTCACGGGTCCAGGTCGAGACGCTGGAGCGCAACTGCGAGGAGTTCGGCATCCCGCTCTACTCGCTGGGCTCTGAGAGAAGGGGCATCGTCCACGTGATCGGCCCCGAGCTGGGGATCACCCAGCCCGGGATGACGATCGTCTGTGGCGACAGCCACACCTCGACCCACGGCGCCTTCGGCTCGCTCGCCTTCGGGATCGGGACATCGGAGGTCGAGCACGAGCTCGCGACCCAGTGCATGGTCCAGAAGCGAGCACAGACGATGCGGATCGACTACGAGGGATCGCTGGGGCACGGTGTCACCCCGAAGGACCTGATCCTGGCGACGATCGGCCGCCTCGGCACGGGGGGGATGGTCGGCCACGCGGTTGAGTACGCCGGGCCGGCGATCGAGGCGCTATCCATGCCGGGGCGGATGACGATCTGCAACATGACGATCGAGGGCGGGGGGCGGGCGGGGATGATCGCTCCAGACGAGACGACCTTCGAGTGGATTCGCGGCCGCCCGGGCGCGCCCGAGGATTTCGACCGCGCCGTGGAGGGCTGGCGCTCGCTCCCGACCGAGCCCGGGGCCGGCTTTGACGCCGAGATCGAGGTCGATGCCTCCTCGCTCTCGCCGATGGTCACCTGGGGCACGAACCCCGGCATGGTGGTCGAGGTGACCGACGCGGTCCCCGATCCCGAATCGCTCGAGGACGGCCCGGTCAACCCCGAGACGGCGAAGCGCGCCCTCGCCTACATGGACCTGAGGCCCGGCACCCCGATCACCGAGATCCCGCTCGACCGGATCTTCATCGGCTCCTGCACCAACTCGCGGGTCGAGGACCTGCGCGAGGCGGCGGAGATCGTCGAGGGACGCAAGGTCGCCGGGACGCTGCGGGCGATGGTCGTGCCGGGCTCCCAGCAGGTAAAGGCCGAGGCGGAGGCGGAGGGGCTCGACGAGGTGTTCCGCTCAGCCGGGTTCGAGTGGCGCGAGGCGGGCTGCTCGATGTGCCTTGGGATGAACCCCGACACGCTCTCCGAGGGCGAGCGCTGCGCCTCGACCTCGAACCGCAACTTCGAGGGCCGGCAGGGCCGGGGCGGGCGCACCCACCTGGTCAGCCCGAGGATGGCCGCAGCGGCAGCGGTCGAGGGGCACTTCGTCGACATTCGCGATTGGAGCTGAGATGAGGCCTGTTGAGGTGATCCGGGGCAAGGTGTCGGTGCTCGACCGTGCTGATGTCGATACCGACCAGATAATCCCCAAGCAGTTCTTGAAGCGGGTCGAGCGGACCGGCTTCGGGGAGTTCCTCTTCTACGACTGGATCCGCTCCGGTGAGATCGAGCTGGAGCCAAACCCGATCCTCCTCACGGGGCGCAACTTCGGTTGCGGCTCTTCGCGCGAGCACGCTCCATGGGCGCTGCAGGATTTCGGTTTCGAGGCGATCGTCGCGCCCTCCTTCGCCGACATCTTCTACGGCAACTGCACCAAGATCGGCCTGCTCCCGGTGGTCCTCGACGAGCAGCATTGCCGGCTGCTCGCAGAGGCCGGGGAAGCGAGGATCGACCTCGACGACGGCACCGTGGACTGCGCGGCCGGAGTGTTTCCGTTCGAGCTGGAGACCGACCTCAAGCACCGGCTGATCAACGGGCTCGACGACATCGGGATCACCCTCCAGAACGCCGGTGCGATCGACGCATACGAGTCCTCGGGGCGAGCCGCCGCGGGGCCGGTGACCACCGCGCTGTGAGCGGACGGGGCGCAGATGCCGGGCCGCAGGAGTGGGACGCGGAAACCTACGACCGCGTCTCCGACCCGCAGTTCGCCTGGGGCGTCGAGGTCCTCGAACGCCTCGAGCTGAGCGGGAAGGAGACCGCGCTCGACGCCGGCTGCGGCTCGGGCCGGGTCACCGCCGAGCTGCGAATGCTCCTGCCCGAAGGGAGGGTGATCGCGGTCGACGGCTCAGAGGCGATGATCGTCAAGGCGAGGGAGAGGCTCGGAGACGGTGTCTCCTACCAGGTCGCCGACCTCTCCGAGCTGGAGCTGGCGGAACCGGTTGAGCTGATCTTCTCGACCGCGACCTTCCACTGGATCACCGACCACGGGCGGCTGTTCGAGCGCCTCCGGGCCTCCCTTGCGCCGGGGGGACGGCTGGTCGCGCAGTGCGGGGGGCTGGGAAACGTCGCCGAGCACAGTCGGGTGATCGTCGCGGTCTCGGCGCTGCCCGAGTTCGCAGCTCACCTGCAGGGAGCGGCGGGGATGTGGAACTTCGCCGCCCCCGAGGAGACCGAGCCCAGGCTGCTCGACGCCGGGTTCAGCGAGGCGCGCTGCTGGCTCCAGCCGAAGCCGGTGACCCCGGAGCGACCGCTCGAGTTCATCTCCACCGTGACCCTCGTCCCACACCTGGCGCAGCTTCCGGAGCAGCTCCGCCGACCCTTTGCCGAAGCGGTCCTGGAGCGCTCCGAGGCGCCGCTGACCCTCAACTACGTGCGGCTCAATATCGAGGCGCGGGCCTAGCCCTGCCCCTGGAGTCCTTTCTCGATGAGCGATCCACCCCGCGTTGTCCTGCTGCCCGGCGATGGGATCGGGCCGGAGATCGTCGCCGCCGCGCGTCAGCTGCTCGACGCGTTGGGTCGGTTCGATTACTCCGAACACCCGATCGGCGGCGCCGCGATCGACGCCGGCGGCGTCGCCCTCGCCGATGAGGTGCTGGACGCCTGCCGCGACGCCGATGCGGTGCTGCTCGGCGCGGTCGGCGGCCCGAGGTGGGACACGACCGACCCGGACGCCCCGAGGCCCGAGCAGGGCCTGCTGGGGCTGCGCAAGGGCCTCGGGCTGTTCGCCAACCTGCGACCGGTGCGGCCGAGCCCGGCGCTGGCGGGCGCCAGCCCATTGCGCGAGGAGAGAATCGCCGGCACCGACCTGCTGGTCGTGCGCGAGCTGACCGGAGGGATCTACTTCGGCGATAGCGGCCGCGACGGGGACGTCGCCCACGACACCTGCACCTACTCGGTCGGCGAGGTGGAGCGGATCGCCGACGTCGCCTTCCGGGCCGCCCGCCTCCGGGCCGAGGGCTCCGAGGCGGAGCCGCGGGTGACCTCGGTGGACAAGGCGAACGTGCTCGAGACCTCGCGCCTCTGGCGCGAGACCGTCACCCGGGTCGCGGAGGGCTATGCGGACGTCGCCCTCGACCATCTGCTGGTTGACAACGCCGCGATGCAGCTCGTCTCGCGGCCGGCCGAGTTCGACGTGATCGTCACCGAGAACCTCTTCGGAGACATCCTCAGCGACGAGTCGGCGATGCTCACCGGGTCCCTGGGGATGCTCCCCTCGGCCAGCCTCGGCGGCGGCGAGGATGCCCCGGGGCTGTTCGAGCCGGTGCACGGCTCTGCTCCCGACATCGCCGGCAGCAACCGGGCCAACCCGCTCGCCACCTTCCTCTCGGCGGCGATGATGCTCGACCACGGCCTCGCGATGCCGGAGGGGGCGGCGCGGATCACCTCCGCGGTCGACCGGGTCCTCGGCAATGGGCTGCGCACCCCTGACCTGGCGATCGGCGAAAGCGGCGAGGCCGTGGTCGGAACCGCCGAGATGACCGCCGCGGTGATCTCCGCCCTTTGATGAATAACTTGCGGCGGCTCCGCCGCCTTACATGCATGTGCCGGCGCTAACACCGCGCCGGCCAGGAAAACCGGGCCGATTTCGGCATACTTTCCCGAGTGGAGCAGGCGGAGCTGATCTGGCGAAACGGCGAGTTCGTCCCCTGGGACGAAGCGCGGGTCCACGTGCTCAGCCACGGATTGCACTACGGGACGGGGGTCTTCGAAGGCATCCGCTGCTATGAGACCGAACGGGGCCCGGCGATCTTCCGCCATGCCGAACACCTGCGGCGGCTGGAGCTTTCGGCAGAGATGTTTTACCTGCAACTGCCGTATTCGGCCGAGGAGATCGCCGAGGCGACCCGCGAGCTGATCCGCCGCAACGGCCTTCGCAGCTGCTACATCCGGCCGCTCGCCTTTCGCGGCTACGGCGAGATGGGGCTCTACGCCCAGAGCGCCCCGATCGAGGTGATCGTCGCCGTCTGGCCGTGGGGCGCCTACCTCGGAGAGGAGGGCAAGCGACACGGCATCCGCGCCAAGGTCTCCTCCTGGCGGCGGATCTCGCCGGCGGGGTTGATCCCGCACGCAAAAGCCTCCGGGCAGTACCTGAACTCGATCCTCGCCAAGACGGAGTCGGCGAACGCCGGCTACGAGGAGGCGATCCTGCTCGACGAGCGGGGCATGGTCTGCGAGGGCTCGGGGGAGAACATCTTCATGGTCCGCGAAGGAGAGATCGTCACCCCGCCGGACGTCGCCTCGATCCTCGACGGGATCAACCGCAAGTCGGTGATCCAGATCGCCCGCGACCTCGGCTACACCGTGGTCGAGCGCGACATCGCCCGCGCCGAGCTCTACATGGCCGAGGAGGTCTTCCTCAGCGGCACCGCCGCCGAGCTGGTGCCGGTGCGCGAGATCGACGACCACGAGATCGGCGAACCGGGAGAGATCACCCGCCACGTGCAGGCGAAGTTCGAAGACGCCCTCTACGGCCGCGCCGAGGCCTACCTGGAGTGGCTCGACCCGGTCGAGGCCCCCAGCGCCGCGCCCCAACCGAGTAAGGTCAGCAGCTGATGCATCGTTTCGAGCCAGAGTCGTCCGCCCGAATTACGGGTGCCGCGGCCGCCCTCCGCTAGGGCGACCGCCGGCAGCGCGAGCCCGCGCCGCGCCCGATGGCCGAGAGGCCTCCCGCTCGACTCCTCGAAGAACGAAAGGCATCCGATGGAACAGTTGAAGCTCTACGACACGACCCTGCGCGACGGCATGCAGGGCCCGGGCATGTCGCTCTCCGCCGGCGAGAAGCTGAGGGTGGTGCGCGCCCTGGACCGGCTGGGGGTCCACTTCATCGAGGCGGGCTTCCCGACCTCGAACCCGAAGGAGGCGGAGCTCTTCGACCTGCTCGCCGCCGAGCGGCTCTCCACGGCGATCGTCTGCGGCTTCGGCATGACCCGCCGCCGCGAGGTCGAGGCGGCGGAGGACGAGGCCCTGCGGGTGCTCGCCGAGAGCGCCGTGCCGGTCATCACCCTGGTCGGGAAGTCCTGGTCCCTTCACCTCGAGAAGGTCACCCGGGTCTCGCGCGAGGAGAACCTTGCGATGATCGCCGAGTCGGTCGGCTTCTGCCGCGACCAGGGAAAGCGCGTGATCTACGACGCCGAGCACTTCTTCGACGGCTACGCGGACGATCCCGGATACGCGCTCGAGTGCCTGCGGGCGGCGGTCGCAGGCGGCGCCGAGAACGTCACCCTCTGCGACACCAACGGCGGCAGCCTCCCCGACCGGGTCGGCGCGGTGACCGCCTCGGTCGCGGAGCAGCTCGGCTCCGAGGTCGAGCTCGGCATCCATACCCACAATGACGCCGAGTGCGGGGTCGCCAACACGCTGGCCGCGGTCGGCGCCGGAGCGAGGCTGGTCCAGGGGACGATCAACGGCTACGGCGAGCGTTGCGGCAACGCCAACCTGGTCTCGATCCTCCCGGCCCTGCAGCTGAAGATGGGCTTCGAGGTGGTCTCCGAGGAGCAGCTCGCCGGTCTCACCGGCGTCGCCCACTTCGTCGACGAGCTGCTCAACGAGACCCCCGACCCGGCGCAGCCCTACGTCGGGCGAAACGCGTTCGCCCACAAGGGCGGAATGCACGTCGCCGGCGTCAACTCCGACCCCCGTACCTTCGAGCACGCCGACCCGGGGATCGTCGGCAACAGCCGCGAGGTGCTGGTCTCCGAGGTCTCCGGCCGGGGGACGATCCGCAGCCGGGCCGCACAGAGCGGGGTCGAGATCGACGACGAGGCCACCCAGCGGACGCTGGCGCAGCTGAAGCAGCGCGAGCACGAGGGCTATCACTACGAGGCGGCCGACGCCTCCTTCGAGCTGCTGCTGCGCCGCGAGAGCGGCGATTACCTGCCGCTGTTCCGGCTGGAGAGCTTCAGGGTGATCACCGAGAAGCGCGAGGACGGAAAGGTCGGGACCGAGGCGACGATCAAGGTCTGGGTCGATGGCGAGCGCTACGTCCGCGTGGCCGAGGGAAACGGACCGGTGAACGCCCTCGACCGTGCCCTCCGCGGCGCGATCACCGACCGCCATCCGCACCTCGCCGAGATCGAGCTGACCAACTACAAGGTGCGGATCCTCGACTCCGACCACGGCACCGGCGCGGTGACCAGGGTGCTGCTCGACTCCTCCGACGGGGAGCGCGAGTGGGGGACGATCGGCGTCTCGGAGAACATCATCGAGGCTTCCTGGGAAGCGCTGGTGGAGTCGCTGGAGTACGCCTTCCAGCCGCAGGGATCGCCGGCCGGCGCGGCGCAGGAGCATTCCTCGCGGCAGAGGACGTGAGCGAGGCGATCCCGCTCGCGCGCCCCGAGATCGGGCCGCGCGAGGAGGAGCTGGTGGGGGAGGTGCTGCGCTCGGAGAGGCTCTCGCTGGGGCCGATGCAGGAGCGCTTCGAGCACGAGTTCGCAGCCTGGCTCGGCGTCGATGACGCGGTCGCGGTCTCCAGCGGCACCGCTGGCCTCCACCTCGGCGTGCGGGCCCTCGGCTGGGAAGCCGGGGACGAGGTGCTGAGCAGCCCTTTCAGCTTCGTCGCCTCGGCCAACTGCCTGCTGTATGAGGGGGCGAGGCCTGTCTTCTGCGATGTCGACCCGGTGACCCTCAACCTCGATCCGGCGGCGGCCGAGGCGGCGCTCGGCGAGCGCACCGCCGGGCTCCTGCCGGTGGACATCTTCGGCTTTCCCGCGGCGCTGGCGGAGCTGGGGCGGCTCGCCGAACGGCACAGCCTCGGGATGCTCGAGGACGCCTGCGAGGCGCTCGGGGCGGTCGACGCCGACGGGATCAGGGTCGGCGCCCGGGGAAACATCGCGACCTTCGCCTTCTATGCCAACAAGCAGATGACCACCGGCGAGGGAGGGATGATCGTGCCGTCGGGGCCGGAGGTGGCCGAGCGGCTGCGCTCGGAGCGAAACCAGGGCCGGGCCGCCGACATGGGTTGGCTTGAGCACCAGGGACTCGGCTTCAACTACCGGCTCGGCGAGGTCGCCTGCGCGATCGGCGTGGCCCAGCTGGAGCGCCTCGACTCGCTGCTCGAGGCGCGCCGGCTGGCCGCCTCCCGCTACGCCGCCGCCCTCGGGGCTGTGGAGGGAGTCGAGGCGCCCCGGGCCGCTCGCGGAGCCGAGAAGCGAAGCTGGTTCGTCTACCCGGTCTCCCTGCCCGAGGGTTCCGACCGCGAGGCGGTGATCGCCGCCCTGGCGCGCCAGGGCATCGCCAGCAAGGCCTACCTGCCCTGCATTCACCTCTTCCCGCACGTGCGCGAGCTCGGCTACCGCGAGGGCCAATTCCCGGTCGCCGAGGCGGCGGCCGCCCGCTCGCTTGCGCTGCCCTTCTTCGGTTCGATCAGCGAGGGGGAGATCGAGCGGGTCTGCGAAGCGCTGGCCGCCGCCCTGGGGCGCTAGCCCGGCAGCGGGGATAATCGCCGACCGTGACTCGTTTCCACGAACCTCCCGATCCCCGCTTCTGGCGGCTGAACCGCTCGATCGAGTTCGACTGGCGCCTGGCTCCCTATGACATCGACCAGTCGCGGGCCCACGCCCGGGCGCTGCTGGAGATGGAGGTGCTCAGCGAGGCGGAGCTACAGCAGCTCGACTCGGCCCTCGAGCAGGTCGGTGCCGAGATGGAGCGTGGAGATTTCGAGTTCGAGGCCTACGACGAGGACATCCACATGGCGATCGAGCGGCGCCTCGGCGAGGTGGTCGGGCCGCTTGCGGGAAAGCTCCACACCGGCCGCTCGCGAAACGATCAGGTCGCCACCGATGTGGCGATGGTGGTCCAGTCGCACTCGCTGCGGGCGATCGAGCTGCTGCGCGGGGTGATGGAGCGGCTGCTGGAGCTGGCCGAGCGCCACCGGGACTGGGCGATGCCCGGCTACACCCACCTCCAACGCGCCCAGCCGGTCTATCTCGGGCACCACCTGCTCGCCTACTTCTGGATGTTCGGTCGCGACGTCCTGCGCTTCCAGTTCGCGCTCGACAGCGCCGGGGTGATGCCGCTGGGCTCCGGGGCGCTGGCCGGGGTCAACTGGGAGATCGACCGCCGATCGGTCGCTGACGAGCTCGGCTTCGAGCACGTCAGCGCCAACTCGGTCGACGGCGCCTCGAACCGCGACTTCGTCCTCGACTACCTCTCGGCGGGATCGATCTGCGCCATGCACCTCTCCAGGCTCGGCGGCGAGATCGTCCTCTGGTCGAGCAGCGAGTTCGCCTTCTGCGAGCTCAGCGAGCCCTTCTCCTCGGGCTCCTCGATCATGCCGCAGAAGAAGAACCCCGACTCGGCCGAGCTGCTCCGCGCCAAGGCGCCGCGGGTGGCATCGAGCTTCGCCGCGGTGCTGGGCGTGATGCATGGGCTGGCGCTGACCTACGGCAAGGACATGCAGGAGGACAAGGAGCCGCTGTTCGACACCGTGGACACGATCGAGGTGACGCTCGCCGCGACCGAGGGGATGCTCGCCGGCATCCGGTTCGACCGCGAGCGCCTCGAGGACGCCTCGGGGGACGAGATGCTGGCGGCCACCGAGATTGCCGACATGCTGGTTCGAAAGGGTGTCCCGTTCCGCGAGGCGCACGGGATCGTCGGCGAGCTGGTCCGCGACGCGCTGGCCGGCGAGCGATCTCTCTCCGAGCTGACCCGCGAGGACCTCGCCCGCCACTCCGAGCACCTCGACGACTCCTACTACGAGCTGCTGCGCCGCGACAGCTGGCTGGAGTCGAAGCGGATAGAGGGGGGGACCGGATCGGCAAGCCTCGGGCGCCAGATCGACCTCGCCCGGGAGACCCTCGAGGCGGTCAGGGCGCGGGTCGCGGACGAGCGCTCTTGAGGGAGCCGCTCGGGGCCGGGTTCTTCGCTCGCTCCGTGCACCGGGTGGCCCGGGAGCTGCTCGGCTCGACCCTGCTCTTCCGGGGCTGCGGCGGAGTGATCGTCGAGACCGAGAGCTATGACCACGACGATCCCGCCTGCCACGCCTTCGCCGGCCGTACTCCGCGTAACGAGGTCCTCTTCGGCCCCCCCGGGGTGGCCTACGTATACATCTCCTACGGGATCCACAGCATGCTGAACGCGGTCGCCGAGACCGACGGGCACGCTGCGGCGGTGCTGATCCGGGCGCTCGAGCCGAGCGTCGGGCTGGAGGCGATGAGGGAGCGCCGCGGGGGACGAGCCGACCACGAGCTCTGCTCGGGCCCCGGCAAGCTGACCGAGGCGCTCGGCATCGGCCTTGAGCAGAACGCCGCTCCGCTCGACGCCGAGCCGTTCCGGATCATCGCCGCGGGCGGCGGATGGCGCGGGGTCGAGGTGCTCAGCGGCCCCCGGGTCGGGATCACCAGAGCGACGGAGCTGCCCTGGCGCTTCAGCGCCGCCGGGAACCGGTTCGTCTCGCGGCCGCGTCCGCCGCTCCCAGCCCGGACCTAGGCTCCCGGGAGCTTCGCTAGCCCGGAGCGGCGCCGCCGCTGGCGCCACCGCTCGAGCCACCGCTCGGCGCGGCGGGCGCAGGGGCGGCGGGCGCCGGGGCCGCCGGGGCCGGAGCGGCCGGCGCCGGCGCTGCGGGTGCCGGAGCCGACGGCGCCGGGGCGGAGGTGCTCGGCGACGGGCTGCTCGGCGGCGGGGTGGCGGTCGAGGGGTCGTAGGTGGAGGTGGAGCCGCCGCTGGAGCCCCCGTCGGACTTTCGCTGGGCGCCTCGATCGGCCCGGATCTGCTCCCAGGCCTGCATCACCCCTGCCCAGATCAGCGCCGGGAAGGTTCCGCCGTCGACAGGAGCGCCGCCGTACTCGGTGGTCATCGGGGTGTTGGTGTCGGCGTGCCCGACCCAGACGCAGGCAGTGACGTCGAGCGAGGGGGCGCTGCCGCAGAACCAGGCGTCGCCATTGTTCTCGGTCGTCCCGGTCTTGCCCCACTGCTCGGGGTCGCCGATGTTGGCGCGCACCCCGGTACCCCCGGTGACCACGTTGTGGAGGATCGACTTCGCCTCCTGGGCGACCGGGGCGGGTACCTCCCGGGTCCTGACCTTGTCGTTCTCGCCGCCGTTGATGTAATCGCCGTTCTCGTCCTTGACCGCGGTATAGGCGACCGGGCTGTCGCCCGGCTCGGGAGCGAGGGTGCCGCTGACCCGAACCCCGTCGTTGGCGATCGAGGAGAACGCATAGGTCCACTGCAGCGGGGTGACGCCGGGGTCGAGGCCGCCGAGCACCATCGCCGGGTTGGTCGAGATCTCATCGCTGACCCCGAGCTCGTGGATCGTCCTGGCGATCGCATGGGTGCCGCCCCTGACCCCGTTTTGTGGCGGAGCGTCGCCGCAGGGGAACTGATGGGCGAGGCCGATCTGTGAGTAGACGGAGTTGTCGGAGTACTGGGTCGCGGTGACGATGTCGGCGGAGCCGAGGTAGCTGTCGCCGTAGTTGGAGACGGGGAAGTACTCCTTGTGGTCCTTGCCGAAGCAGAACGTCTGTGGCGCCGACGCGTAGACGGTGTAGGGGGAGATCCCCTGGCGCAGCGCCGTGGTGAGGATGAAGGGCTTGATCGAGGAGCCCGGCTGGCGGTAGCCCTGGGTGGCGAGGTTGAACGGCTGCTCCTGGTAGTTGGGCCCGGCGACCATCGCCTTCACCGCCGCGTTGTCGTTGTTGATGACGACCACGGCGGCGGTCGGCGCGATCCCCCCGAGGTAGCTGCTGACCACCCCCTGTGCCGCGTCCTGTAGCTGCAGGTCGAGGGTCGACTTGATCTTCAGGCCCCCGAAGAAGGCCTTGGTCGGCCCGTACTGGTCGACCAGCTGCTGGCGCATCCAGGAGGTGAAGTAGGGCGCCTTGGAGTCGAGGGTCGGCGGTTGGATCTCCTCGGGCGAGGGCAGCGCCCGGTGTATCCCGGTCCGGTAGTCGGCCTCGGTGATGTAGCCCTGCTCCTTCATCTGCTCGAGCACCAGGTTGCGACGGCCCAGCGCCGCCTCGGGGTTGATCTTCGGGTCGAAGGCGGAAGGTGAGGCGATGATCCCGGCCAGCATCGCCGCCTCCTCGGGGTAGAGCACCGCGGCGCAGGGCTCATCGGTGGTGCCGCAGCCCGGGTGGGAGCTGCCGAAGTAGGTGCGGGCCGCCGCCTCGATCCCGTAGGCGCCCTCGCCGAAGTAGATCGTGTTCAGGTTCTCGGTGAGGATCTTGTCCTTCGACCAGTGGCGCTCGAGCCGGTAGGCGAGGGCCGCTTCGCGGAACTTCTGCAGGATGGTGCGGCTGCCCTGGGCGGTCAGGGCGCTCTTCACGAACTGCTCGGTGATCGTCGACGCTCCCTGCTGCGCCGACTGCGAGAGGACGTCCTGGACCAGGGCGCGCCCGATTCCCTGGAAGTCGACTCCGTTGTGCTCGTAGAAGCGGGAATCCTCGATCGAGACGACCGCGTTCTTGACGTTGGTCGAGATCTGCGCCGCGCCGAGAAGGATCTTGTTGTTGTTGCTGGTCAGCGTGCCGATCTTCTTGCCGGTCGAGTCGAAGACGACGCTGTTCTTCGACGCCTTGAACTTGGCGAAGTCATAGATCGCCGGCAGGTCCTGGGAGACGGCGGCCATCATCCCGAAGACCATCGAAACCGAGGCGAGCAGACCGAGGCCGACGAGGACGAAGAGGAAGCGCAGCTTCTTCAGCCGGGGCCGGTCGCGCTTGGAGGGGAGCGAGGGCGGGGGAGGAGGTGGGATGGCGCCGCCGGGGGGCTTGCCGTTGCCGGCACCGTTCTCCTCCGTCCGCTCGGGGGCCGGCTGGGCGGGGCGTTCGCGCTCGACACGCCTGGCGATGCGGTCGCGGCGAGGCACCGCGGGGGCGTGGCCGTTGCCATCGCCGCTCTGGGTGTCGGGCTTCGGCGAGCGCCCCGGGATGAACTCGGGGTCGCCGCTGAAGTCGAACTCGATCTCGGTGGTCTCGGCGAAGCGCTCGCGCCTGCCCGCGGCGCTCCCGTCGTCCTCGCCCTGGCCGTCCCCGGGGTCGGCCTTGCCCTCCGGGCGTGGCTCTTTGCGTCGTGATGAGGCCATCGG
>JBBRHQ010000039.1:0-14603 GCA_038222365.1 Solirubrobacterales bacterium | reverse complement strand
GAGACTCGCGGGAGGAGCTGTTGGCGGTGCTGCGCCCGCAGAGCGGGCCGATGCGGGTCGAGATGGTGATCGGCGATACCTCCGCGGCCTCGGGATTCGAGCTCGCCGCGGTCGAGAAGGCTCGGGAGATCATCGTCTTCCCGACGACCAGCGGCCCGATCGCCGCCGACAGCGCCGACGTCGAGGTGATGCAGAGCGGCCTGGCGCTGCGGGCCTTCCTCGAAGCTCGTGCCCCGGGCCGGGACCCGCGCGTCAGCCTGCTGTTCCGCCGTGGGCGAAACGTCGATGCGGCCTGGGAGGTGCTGCCCCACGAGTGGGACGCGGTGGTCGGCGACCGCGCCGTCGCGGCGGTCCTGCGGCTGGCGCTCGTGCGGCCCGAGCTGGCGCCGGTGCTGCCTGGCATCGGCGATCAGTCCGCGGTGCGGGCGATCCGCCCCGACGGGCTCGCCGGAGATCGCTTCGGGTCGCTGGCGCAGCGGATCGAGGACGGGATCCCGATCGGGCTGATCCGCGGCAAGAAGGCCCGCTACGCCCCCGACCCCGAGGAAACGGTCGGCGAGGGCGATCGGGTGATCGTCATCGGCCGCGGCCGCGACACGACCTCACGGCAGCTGGTCACCCGCGGCGATCGGTCCCGCCGAGACGGGCCGCTGAGGATCGCGATGATCGGCTGCGGGATCAACGCCCGGGCCCTGATGGAGGAGTTCAGCGCGGCCGGGCGCGAGCAGGTCGCGGTCAGGGTTCTGGCAACCCGGGCAGCCCACGAGGGCTACCTGAAGGGCGGCGAATACGAGGGCGTCTCGATCGAGTACGACGAGCTTCGCCCCACCGACCCGGTGGAGCTGGAGCGGGGGTTGCGGGCAGCCGCCGCCGACGTCGTCCTGGTCACCCCCAGCCCCAGCAGCTATGACCTGCGCGCCTCCGACGCCGAGGCGACCCTCGCGACCCTGCACGTGCTGCGGCTGGCCGGCGCCGAGACCCCGGTGGTGGCAGAGATGTTCCTGCCGGACTCGGTCCGCAGGCTGCCGCGGGACCGGCGGCTGAGCGCGGTCTCGACCCTCGACGTGATCTCCACGGCGATCGCCTACAGCGTCCTCGATACCCGGGCGGCGGCGGCGCTCGAGGGGCTGTTCGGAGGAGGGGTGCGGATCGAGACCGAGCAGCTCGGCGCCGCCGGGGGGACCAGCTTCGGCGAGATCTACACCTCGGGGCTCTCCCGCGGGGTGGTCCCGTTCGCGGTCAAGGCCGAGGACGGCACCGTGACGATCGCCCCGCGCGAGGATGCGAAGCTCGGGCCGGGCGACGAGCTGCTGATCCTCGATCCAGGACGCACCGATTAAATGGACCGTGCACCCGTCCCTCGAAACGAAGTCCCCGGGCGTGGCCGCCGAATTTGGCTCGGGCCAGGCTTGCCTGCGGCACCCGCGGCTCTCGCTTAAGGCTGCTTCCTTCCGGACCTGACCTAATTCACGTGCCTACGTCGCGCAGGACCTGGCCGTCAACGCCGCCCTCGGCGCACTGACCCCGAAGGCCAGCACCTCAGAACGGTAGTCGGCCCCGCTAGAGCGGATTGCGGGTTACAGGGCACCGCTGATTCCCCGCCTAGCACGGTCCAGCGGGGATCGTAGCGCCTGGCGGCCGGCCGGCCCGAAGTTCCGGGATGCGGTTCTGCCAACGTTGCGGCATGCCGATCGAATCAATCGGCCCGGGCCGCCGGGCGGGGCAGTGGGCAGCCGCCATCGCCTTCGTCACGCTGCTCGCCCTGCTGGGCGCGGTGAGCGCCGCGCGGGGACCCGGCGCACGCGCCGCCGGGACGCCGAGGCCGAGCTTCCTCGTAATCCAGACCGACGATCAGACCGCCCAGGAGCTCGACTCCACCTGGATTACGCCCCTCGGGCTGCGGGCGCGAACCATGCCTAACACGATCAATCGAATCCGCCGGCGTGGAATCGAGTTCCGCCGCTACTACGTTTCCTATCCCCTCTGCTGTCCCTCGCGCGCCTCGCTGCTCACCGGCCGCTACGCGCACAACACCCGGGTGCTCGGCAACCTGCCGCCTGACGGGGGCTTTTCGTCCTTCCAGCGCGGGCCCAACTACCGCCACAACATCGCCACCTGGCTCGAGGGGGCGGGCTACCGGACGATCCACCTCGGCAAGTTCCTCAACAACTACGGCTCGGGGGGCAACCCCGAGACAACGATCCCGCCGGGCTGGGACCGCTGGGAGACGCTGACCCCGGCGGGCGAGTCCGCCTACTTCTACGGTTACCACCTGAATGTCAACGGCCGTATCGAAGGGCCTTTCGGCGACCCCGAATACGGCCTCGGCATGGGTCAGGACGACCGCCGTTGCCGGACTTGGGCGATCCCCGGGCTGAGTTGCAACTTCCTCACCGACTCGCTGAGCCGCCGGGCCGTCGCGCAAATCGAGAGAACGCCGGCCCAGCGGCCCTTCTACCTCCAGCTTGACTACACCGCGCCCCACGGGGATCCCCGGCCACCGATCGGGCCCGAGCCGGCGAGCCGCCACTACGACTCGGCTCAGGACACCCCGCTGCCGAGGCCGCCCGGCTTCGACGAGGCCGACGTCGCCGACAAGCCGACTTGGATCCGCAGCCTGTCCCGCTTCGATCGGACCTCGGTGCGTCGGATCAGGAAGGAGTACCGCAAAACCATCGAGGCGATGCGCGCCGTCGACGACGGCGTGGCCAGTCTGTTCGCCGCCCTGCGCCGGACCGGCCGCCTGGCGAACACCTATGTCCTGTTCACCACCGACAACGGCTTCTTCACCGGCGAGCACCGGATCGAGCGTGGGAAGTTTCTTCCCTACGAGCCAGATATCCACCTTCCCCTACTGATCCGCGGCCCGGGAATCAGGCCGGGCTCGAAGTCATCCGAGCTGGCGGCCAACGTCGACATCACGCCGACCGTCCTGCGGCTCGCCGGGGTCCGCGCCGACCGCTCCCTCGACGGCCGGTCGCTGGAGGCCTTCTGGCGCGACACCGCCCGCCGTACGCGGCGGCCGATCCTGCTCGAGTCCTTCCTCGACCCGGTCTCCGTGGCGGCGGAGCGGCGCGGCCCCCTTCCGGTCAACCCGCCCCATCTGGCTTTCCGCGGCGTCCGCCTCGGACCCTACTCCTACGTCGAGTACGCATCCGGCGAGCAGGAGCTCTATGACCTCTCCAGGGACCCGGCCGAGCTCCACAACCGCGCGGGTGACCGCCGCTACGCCCGAATCCACTCCTTCCTGCGGCGCCTGCTCGCCCGGCTGGAGCACTGTCGCGGCGCCGGCTGCAAGCGCCAGACCGCCCCCCTCCCGCAGCCGAGAGCGCCCGGCCAGCGGTTGGCGTCGGGGCCCCGCCGCCGAAAGTGATCTGAGTCACCAATGAGGTGACTAATTGAAGTCTCGGCGGAGTGGACCGGCGAAAACCGCCCCTATGATTCCGGCCCCGGGCGCGTAGCTCAGCGGGAGAGCGCTCGCTTCACACGCGAGAGGTCGCTGGTTCGAAACCAGCCGCGCCCATCGGCTCCCAGAGCCAAACCGAACGAACAAGTGAGAAGTCATCCAGCCCGATTGCCGAACGTCCTCCGAACATCGGGTTCGCCGAGGACGTCCGCCCGCGCCTGCCGAACGAGCTGATCGAAGTTGAGGCGGGTGCCACGGAGCTCCTCGATTAGGTGCTGGTAGATCCGCTCCGAGGTATCGGCCCGGTGTCCGAGCTGGGCTTCGATCTCCACCCTGGGAGTGTTCACCGCAGCAAGCAACGAGGCGCAAGTATGTCGAAGGTCGCGCGGCGTCAGCGTCGGTTCTCCGATCGCCGCGGCCGCCTTCGAGAGCCAGCGTCGCCGCCAGTTGCCACGGTCCGACCTCGACCACGGTAGCCCGTTCGGCTTCGGGAAGACGAGGCCGGCAGGCCGACCCAGCGCCAGTCGCCATTCGGCCAGGTCGGCGACGACTGCCTCCGGCAGCTCGACCCACCGCGGGCCGCGTTTCTTGTCGCTCGGATGCTTCACAACCAGCACTCCGTCGACGTTCTTCTCCTCGATCAGGAAGCGGCGACCGCGCAGGTTCTGCCAACGCATCGCCAGCGCCTCCTCCGGGCGCGGGCCGGCATAGGCCATCACCGAGATGAGCGTCGCGTCCCCGATCCTGTCTCGCTCGAGAAACCAGCCCCGCAGCCGCTCGACCTGGACGGGGGCCAAGGCGACGCCTTCGGCGTGGCGATGCTTGACGTGCTCCAGCGAGCGCGCCGGGTTGCCCTGCAGATAGCCCATCCTCACCGCGACGTCAAGCATCCGGGCGAGCAGCTGAGAGGCGCGCTGGACCATGTACGGCGTTCCGACCCGAAGGGCGGCGCGCTGCCAGGCGTCGAGGCGCTGCGGCGTCAGGTCGAGCAATGGAAGGTGGCCGATGAAGGGATCGATGTGGCGGTCGAGCAGGGCTGCGTCGAAGAGCGTCGTGTTGGTCGAGACGTCGCCTCGCAGTTGGCGACCCTCCATCCACTCCTGCGCGAAATCCCCCAGGGTCGGAACGTCGCCGCGAAGCAGCACGGGCCGGCCGTGCTCGAGTTCGCGGCGCACCTCGTGCTCGAAGCGTCTGGCGTCGGCCTCACGCGCAAACGTCTTTGAGCGGTTACGGCGGCCCTCGCGCCAGCGAACCTCGAACTTGCCGCTCTTGGTTTCGTGAACGCTCACCCGATGGCCGCCCTTTTCTGGCTCAATTCCATCGCCTTCGAGCGGAACCTACCGCCCTTGCCGACCCGCCGGACGGGCATCGGATCTGCGCCGGCGCGGGGCATTGGCACCCGGCCGTCGCGCACCAGCTCGACGAGCTGAGAGCGAAGCGTCCGCCACCGCCCGCAGATCTTGGTCCCAGGGATGCGCCCATCCTCGAGCCCACGGTAGACGGTCGACTTGCCCAGCTTCAATTCGGCTGCGACCTGTGTTGGAGTCAAGAAGTCGTTCATGCCAGCCGCTCCTGCGAAGGCAGCTCGTAGAACCTGGTCATCGCCCCTTCGCGGCCGAAGTACGGCGCACACCGCCAGCAGCGAGTAACCAGCGGGTGAATGATCGCGGCATAGGCAGTCCCGGTGCACATGGCCTCTCATCCGTCTATGTCGCCGAAAAGGCACAAATAAGTCATGTCCTCCCACTCGACCCGTCAAATCGGGATCCCCGGAGTGCGAGCCGATACTTGATTGAGTCGACACCGTCACAGCCTTAGTCCCCGTCCTCTGGAAGCCGCTTCCGGAGCGCTGCCCGCCCCTCGGAGACCGATCGGTTCACCTTGGTGTAGGACCACTCGCAGATATCGCAGATCTCGGCGTAGCTGAAGCCAAGCGCCAAGAGCCCGAGCCCCCGCCGCTGGTCCGGTTTCAGCTCCGCCAGCAGCGCCTCGCGCTCCCGGAGCTCCTCGCAGCGGATCGCCACCTCACAGGGATCGGGGGTCCCGCTCGGCATCGCCTCGACCCAGGGACACCCCTCATCGACGCCAAGACACGGAGCATCGAAGCTGACCTCGCGCCTCCTCGACGCCTTGCGCCGCATCCTCCACGCCTCGCGCTTGACCGTGGTCTGAAGCCAGGCCAGCGGATCGCAGTCGCCGCGGTAGCGCTCGATGAAGAGGACACAGGCCGATGAGAGCGCATCCTCGGCATCCTCGGGGAGCTCCGCGTGTCGGCGAGCCTGGCGGCGCAGCAGCGCCTCGGACTCGGCCAGGACCGCTTCCAGCAGCTCGGCGTTTCGCTCGCGCTTGACAGCTGCTCGTGAGTTCGGCTGGGCGTCCATGAGGGCGGCCAACCGCACGGCGAAGCCGTGCCAAACTTGGCCGACCGACGCCCGGCCGAATCCGCGCAGACGGGAGCCGTGACGGGAACGTCAGCTGCGCTGCGAAGGGCTCAGAGCTCGAGCTCGATGCCGCGCTCGAGCGAGCGCTCCAGCTCGCGGCTCAGCCCGAGCTGGCGCTGCAGCTCCTCCAGCCGGCTCGCGCTCCGCTCCCAGGCAGCCGCCTCGAAGCCCGCCTCGGGCTCCTTTCCAAGCGCTCGCCTTGTGTCGCGGATCCCGTGGGCCTGGCGGTAGGCGTGGATCTCCTGGGCGCCCTGGTTCCAGGCCTCCAGCAGACGGGGGTCCGTGGGGCGCTCCCCGAGCGCCTCGCGGAGGAAGGCTGAGGGCTGCAGGCGCTCGGCGGCGACCTCGCGGCGCAGCAGCTGATCGAGGCGCTCCGCGATCAGCTCCTGCTCGAGGCGCTGGGCGGGATCGAGACCCGGGGCCCTCTGGGACTCGAAGCGGGCGACTTCCGCGACGAGGCGCTCGCGCTCGGGAAGGAGACGGTGAAGCTCCTCGACCTCGCGGGCCTCGTTTGCCGCCACCCGCTCGAGCTCGCCCCGAGGACGGCGCCAGCGTGACTGCGATTCGAGTGCCCCGCGCTCGGCGCTCCAGCGCTCCAGGCCGCGCTCGGCCGACTCGATCCGCTGGTCGAGGTCGGCGAGCTCGCCCTGATGCGGCGAGCGGACCTGGGCGGCTCGCTCCTGGGAACGCAGTTCCTCCTGGCGACTCAGCAGCTCGCCCACCTCGACCTGCGCGATCCGCTCTCTCAGTGAGACCTCAAGCGCGGCGCCCTCGGACCCCGGCCGCTCGGCGGCGGCGCGCAGCTCGTGTAGCTCGTCCTCGATCGGCCGCCTGCCCGGCCCCAGCTCGGGGTCGGTCAGCTCGATCGAGGCGAGCGCGTAGGCGTGGGTTGCCTCGCGGGCGCGGGAGAGGGCGACCACCAGCTCCTCCTGGCCCGAGCCGGCGTCGAATAGGGCGAAGGCCTGATCGAATGTCTTTCCTTCGCTGCCGTAGATCGTCAGGGCGTAGGCGTGCTCGAGGGCAGGGTCGCGATTTGGGGTTCGGCGCTGGAGGTAGTCGGCGTCGAGGCTGAGGCTGCGCTCGTCGCCGCCGATCCGCTCCAGCTCCACGCTCTGGCGCTCGGGGTCGACCGCGGTAACGGTCCAGCGCTCCCGGTTCGAGACTTCAGATGTATTGACGCGGGTGATGACCCGGTCGCCGGCGGCGAACTCGCGCTCACCGATCCGGATCGCCTCCTCCCCCACCCTCCCTTCGGCGAGTAGGAGGGCGCGGGCCGAGGCGTTCAGCTCGCCGACGTCGCGGTTTCGCCGGGCGATCATCACCGCATCTGAGCCGGTGGCGTAGGCGGCGTGCCAGTCGAGCACGGTCGCTGTCCGTGCCTCGGTGATCGTCTCGGCGATTCCCAGCCGTCCTTCGGCTCGCAGCAGGTCGAGGGCGTCCGAGCCGCGCCCGGAGTGGGCGAGCTCGACGATCCTCCGGTCGAGCGGATGGCGCTGGCGGCGGATCTCAGTGAGAAGGGCGGGCTCGACCATTCGGGTGAGGTGGCCGAGAAGGCCGCCGGGGCCGAGGGCGCCGATCTGGCGCGGGTCGCCGATCGCCACCAGCTTGCCCTCGCAGCCGCGGGCCAGCTCGGCCAGGGCGGCGGCGTCGGGGGTCGAGGTGGTGCTGGCTTCGTCCATGAGAATGATGGTGCCGGGGGCGAGCGGCTCCTGGCCGCGGATCTGCCACTCCTCGGCGCGTTTGAGGAGCGCTGCGATCGAGCTCGCCGGGACGCCAGCGTCGGCCAGCTCCGCTGAGGCGCTGCGGGCGGTGGCAACCCCGATCACCGGGTAGCCGTCGGCCTCCCAGGCCTCCTTCGCTGCGGCGAGGGCGGTGGTCTTGCCGGTCCCGGGCAGGGCCGCCACCGGGAGGACCCGCTCCCCGCCGGTGGCGAGGCGGCGAACCATCTCGTTCTGGTCGGCTCCGAGGTAGGGGTGGCGCTCCAGCACCGCGGCGAGGGTGGCGGCGCTCACCCTGCCGGCGCCGAGAGCCTCGCCCTCGCGGGCGATCTCGCAGAAGCGCTGCTCCAGAGCCCAGAGGCGCGGGGTGGTGAAGTAGGTCGGCTGGGAGGGGTCGGACGGCTGTCCCAGCGCGAGCACCCGCTCGGAGGCGAGGAGGCGGTCGGCTGCTTCGCTCAGGGTCTTGAAATCGGCGCCTTCTTGGAGCCGGTTGGCCAGGGCGCAGATCAGCTCGCGGCGGTCGAAGTGCGAGGTCCTTGATTCGAGGTCGCCGATCGCCAGCGCCAGGTCCTCATCGCCGATCGCCGGCGATCGGCGACTGCCTTCCCGGACGATCTCGGTGATCCCCTCGCGGCTGAGGCCGAACTCCGCAGCCCGCGCCGCCCACTCGACCCGGCGCCGGTCGGGGTCGACCCCGTAGTCCTTGCCCTGGCGGGTGCGGTAGGCGGCGACCTCGGCCGCCTTCGCCGAGGTGACGCCGCGCTCGGCCATCGCCGCGAGGATCTCCGCCCGGCGGCGGGAGAAGTGCTCGATCACAGGTCTGTCGATCCCGGCGATGTCGGCGTAGCCGTTTCGGGTCGGGCCCCACTCGACCCCGAGCTCGCGGACCAGCTCGGCCCGCAGCTGGGCCTGAAAGACGTAGCCGGCCGCCTTGGCGTGCTGATAGATCGCCGAGCGGCCCCGCGGCGCGGCGAGGGAGAGCCAGCGCCCGTCGCTTTGTGCGCGGGTCATGTTGGAGACGAGGACGTGGGTATGCAGGGCGGGGTCGCCGGCGCGGCTCATCCGGTGGCGGAAGGCCATCGCGACGAAGCCCTGGCCGGGCTCGATCGCCTTGCCGCCTCGGCCGCGCTGGACGAAGCAGGCCTCGGACTCGAGATAGGCGATGCCGGCGGCGACGGCGCGGTCATAGGCGCCGAGGAGCTGTTGGCGTGTGCCCTCGTCGCCGAGGGCGTAGATCAGCGAGACCGACTTCGGCGCGGCGAAGCGGACGTCATAGGCGAGCACCGGCTCCTTGGTCCGTTGGCGCCCTGATGCGTCGGTGAAGCTGCGGGTCGGAGGGCGGCGGACCAGCACCGCGTCGCTCGTTGGGTCGCGGCCTTCGAGGATCGTGGCGTAGGCGGCGCGGTCGAGCTCGCCCTCGAGGCCGAGCTCCTTCGCCAGCTCGCCGAGCCACTGGCCGGGGGCTTCGCCGGGCTTTGTGTAGTAGTCCTCGGCGCCGTCGGCGACCGCCTCGATCCAGTAGGAGGCGTTGGCGCGCTGGACCTTGGTGACTCCGACCATCGCCTCCCTTGTCGAAGGTGGACGGCCTGCTGCGTCACCGAACCGGTGCGGTTCATATTGTGTCGGTGGTTGAGGTCGGGGGTGAGGGGCGCTCCGGAGGGGGAGGTTGTGGGGCTTGGCAGGCTCTGCTTTCCGAGGGATTCGGTAGTCGGCTCTGATCGGAGCTTTGTTGCGAGTGGAATATGGAGGCGGGTGACGGGGGCCGGCGAGGGAAGACCGCCGTCCGCAGCGCCCGGGAAGGATCGAATGCGCCAAGAGCACCGGCGAGAGCAGCCATCACCATGGTGGCGGCGACTTGCTGGTGGAATCGACGCGATCGACCCAGGTCGGCGGCCTTGGGGGACACTTCGAGCGTGCCCTTGATCAAGCGCTGGTCGCTGCTCGCCGTCGTGGCGGGCGGATTCGTCATGAGCTCCTGCGGAGGGCAGGACGGAAGCCCCGACCTTCAAAGCGCCAAGGACTTCCAGGGGTTCAGCCTCTACTTCGTCGGCAGCTCCTTTCACGGGCTGGCGCTGACCGCGGTGCTGAGCACGCCTGGGCGTGGCGGCCGAGTTCGGTCCTGGTCCTTCATCTATGGCGATTGCGATCCCGGCGGAGGATTCTTCGATGACGGCGGCTGCGCGCCACCCCTGGAGGTGCAGAACTGGAGTATCTGTGAGCGCTATCCCGCCCTATATGGGAAGGACCGCCCTAGATTGCGAGCGTTTCGGGGTGCGCGGTTGGCAAACAGCCCTACTGAGATCTACACCGGGCACACCACGGTCGTGGTCTTCGGTGAGCGTCGAGCTGGCGTCCTTCGCGCGCTGCGGCGGGTCGGGCAGCGCGCGGCCGGGCAGCGGCTCCCACCACCTGCGCCAGGAACGCTCAAAGGAGGGCTCCCTTGCCAGCATCCGCCTTCGCCGTGAACATTCATCGATCGGTCGGCGACCAGGCGGCTGGAGGTCTGATTCCGGCTCGAGGGGGTTGTGACGAGGCGCGGTGAGCGACGTAGCCCTGAGACGCAGCGCCTGCCACAGGGCCGATCAGGTTTCTGCTCAGGGACGAGTACGCGCCCAGTGAGCGGGTCACGGTCAAGATTGAGAACGTAGGCCGGAGCGCCTATCGGTATCAGGGCTTCTACGCCGCCTGCTTTCTGTCCTACTTCGACTCCTCGGGGCGCGAGTTCAGGATCCCTCCAGGCACCCATTGCGACCTCCTGGGTGAGCAGATCATCAAGCCGGGAGACGTTCGGCGGCTGTTCGCCTGGAAGCTGGACGAATGCGTCAAAGACAGATGGGGCTGCGTGAAGCGCCGACCCCTGCCGCCGGATATCTACTTGATGCGGGGGACCTTCAAGCCGGAAGGCCACGGTGAAGCGGCTCGAGCCGCAGCGACCTTTCGCATTGCGCAACCTTGAATCGTCGCGGGCCCCAAGTCGACGCATCCTCGCCTTGCAAGACTCGCGAGACCGTCCGAGAGAATGATGGTCGGAGTCAGTCCGCCGTCGACCGCCGCCGTCGAAAAAGAAGTCGGAGGGTTCGACCGGCGCACCCCACCGACGAACGGTCGCATGGCACGCCGCACAAAAAACATAAACCCCTCCCCCGTATCCGTATAAAACACCAACCCCGAATGGTGTTTGCCCCGGTTGACGAGGGGTCCCACGCCTCCTAAATTTCATCTTGTGACTACGACGGCTGGCTCAACGAAGTTGCGCCCCGGACGAATGCAAGATCCGAGGCCGGCAGTCTTGCGCGCCGAGGACGTGGTGAAGAGCTTCCACCGCGGCGTCCCCCCGTTTCGTCGCACGATTCCGGTGCTCAAGGGCGCGAGTCTCGAGGTCCACGCAGGCGAGCTGGTTGGGCTGGTCGGCGAGAACGGCTCCGGCAAGAGCACCCTGATGCAGATTGTCGTCGGCCTGCTACAGCGCGACGGCGGGACCGTCGATCGCCCCGGGAGGCTGGGCTATTGCCCGCAGGTCCCGATGGTCTGGGAAAAGCTCACCGTCGATGAGCACTTCGAGCTCTTCTCCCGCGCCTACGCCCTCGAAAAGGATCTCGGGGCCAAGGCCGCCGATGACCTTCTCGACGAGTTGGAGTTCGCCAAGTACCGGGCCTATCGCGTCGAGGATCTCTCCGGCGGCACCCGCCAGAAGCTCAACCTTGCACTCGCCCTGATGCACGATCCCGAGCTGCTGCTGCTCGATGAGCCCTATGCCGGGTTCGACTGGGAGACCTACGTGCGCTTCTGGGAGATGAGCGAGCGCCGTCGCGACGCGGGGATGGGAATTCTGATCGTCTCCCACCTCCTCGCCGAGCGCGAGAGGCTGGACCGGTTGTACGAGCTAAGCGACGGAAGAACCCTGGCCGAATGAACGCTTTCGCGATTGCCGGCAGCAGCTTCGTGCGCGAGCACCTGCGAACCCCGTTGACGCTGCTGCTGTTGATCGCCATTCCCGCTCTGTTCGTGTTGGCCTCGGCCGCGGTGCTGGGCGATTTCGCCCGTGCTCTGGGTGGCACGGTCGCGGGCCAAGCGGCAACCGCGCTTGGAGCTGGCTGGGCCGCGGCATTTCTGGCCGGGGTGCTGGGCTTCTTCCAGGTCGCGTCCTCGCGCGAGGCCGACCGGCGCCTCTCGCTCGCCGGCCTCGGCCCCACTCGGGTCGCCGCCGCCCGCATTTCCGCCGCCCTGGTGCTCGGCCTGGTGGTCAGCGCCGCGGCCTTCCTCAGCCTGCTGCTGCGGACCGGGGTCGAGCATCCGGCTCACGCAGCTGTTGCGATCTTCGCCTTCGCCGCGATCTATATCGGCATCGGGGCAATCGTCGGCTCGCTCGTCTCCGATCCCCTCGAGGGCTCGATTCTGGTCGCCTTCGTGTTCATGTTCGACGTCTTCTCCGGGCCGGCGATGACCAGCGGCGGGGGGCTGACGGCGGTCATGCCGACCCGAAAGGCGGCGGATCTTCTGATCGCCGCCGGCGCCGGGCAGAGCTCGCCGCTGGGCGACTGGTTCTGGGTGGCTCTGATCGCCGCGATCTCGATGTCGGTCGCCTTCACCAGCTTCTGGGCGGCCTCGCGATCGCGAGGCGGACCGTGAGCGGGCGCACCGCGATCGCAACCAGGATGGGATTCCGGGAGCAGCTTCGCCGACCCTTCCTCCTCGCGCTGCTGGTGGTTGTCCCACTCTTCTTCATCACCCGCAGCATTGCGATCACCGAGCCAACACCTCGGGCGGTCCCGCTCCCAGGCGGCGAGATTGCATTCACCGACATGAAGGAGATCCACGGGGCCGTGATGGCCGCGATCACGGTGGCCTTCCTCGCCGGGCTGATCGGGGTGTTCGTGATGCAATCGGCGCTGGAAGGCGATCGCCGCTTGGTCGTGGCGGGTTTTCGCCCGCGAGAGACGATTGCGGCGCGCCTCGGGGTGGTTCTCGCGGCAACCCTCGTCGTCCTTTCGGTGTCCCTGGCGGTAACCGCATTCGACTTCACCCCGGCGTCGTGGCTTCCCTTCGCCGCCGCGACGCTCTGCGTCGGCCTGATCTACGCGGCGCTTGGCGCCCTGGCTGGGGCCCTGGTAGGTCGTCTCGCTGCCACCTACCTGATGCTCTTTGTGCCGATGGTCGACATCGGGGTGGCCCAGAACCCGATGTTCGGGGATGCCAACCCCGACCTCTGGGCCAAGCTACTGCCTGGGTACGGGCCGATGCGGGTGCTGGTCGACGGCGCCTTTTCGCAGACCTTCGACGCCACGAGCGAACTGGTTCTCGGTCTCGGTTGGCTCGCCGGTCTGGCGACTATCACGGTTCTCGTCCTGCGCCGAGCGATAGGGGTGCGAAGCGGATGAGCGAGGAACGCGGCTACACGGCCGGAAGACAAGAGCTGCTCAACCGCCTGCGGCGAATCAAGGGCCAGGTTGGCGGCATCGAACGAATGGTCGAACACGATCGCTACTGCATCGACATAGTCACCCAGATCAGCGCCGCGCAGGCCGCTCTAGACCAGGTCGCGCTGCGCCTGCTCGAAGACCACACCCGTCACTGCGTGCTCGAGGCCAAGGGCCAGAAGCGCTCTGAGCGGGCCGAAGAGCTGATCGATGTGGTCGGGCGGCTGCTGGGAACGCGGCGATGAGGCTAGGGGTGGAGGATAAACGTGGTTGAGCTGTTGGTGACCCTCGCCGGGGCAGGTCTGATAGCCGCGCTTGCCTGGTTCTTCTTCGGGTCACGGTCCGCGGATGGTGCCGAGCTGCGCTCGGGGCGCCAGGAGGTTGAGGTAATTGTCAAGGGCGGCTACTCGCCGAATCTGATCCGGGTCCGCGAGGGCGTGCCGCTGCGCATGGTCTTCGACCGCCAGGAAGCCGGCGACTGCACCTCGCGCGTCGTCTTTCCCGACTTCGCTATAAGCCGCTCGCTGGCACCCTTCGCCCGCACCACGGTTGAGTTCACGCCGCAACGAAGCGGCGAATTCGGCTTCGCCTGCGGGATGAACATGGTCCACGGCACGCTGCTGGTCGAGCCCAATTCGCAGGGGAACGGCGACCCTGCGGGCAACGGCTCCGACTCGGATGACCTGATGCCGCCCGAAACCGCGATCCAAGCCGAGGTCGCCGAGGCTGTGGGCGTTGGACCCACGCGGGAAGTCGGAAAACCGACCGAGGTCGAGCTGCGGCTTCGCCCCGGGGGCATCAGCTGCGCGTCCTGCGTGGGGAAGATCGAGGGAGCAGTGCTAGGCCTGTCGGGCGTCGATCGGGCCGCCGTCAACATGGCCACCGAGAGGGTCACGGTCGCCTACGACCCCGAGCAGCTCGGGGTCGAGCAACTGCGGGAGGCAATCAGCCTCGCCGGCTACGAACTTCTCGAGCAGAGGCCTCCTGGAAATAGCGAGGCTGATGACGATGCCGAGGCGACAGCCCGCCGGGCCGAAGTCGCCGACCTTGGCCGCAGGGTGACCGTTGGGGTGATCCTGACGGCACCGGTGCTCTTCGCGGTGATGGCAAACGACGTCTTCAAGGCCGGCTGGGTGCCAAACATCTTGCTCAACCACTGGCTGCAGCTTGCGTTGATCGCGCCGGTGATGATTTACACCGGGTGGCCGATCCACCGCACCGGTTGGCTCAGCCTGCGTCACCGCAGCGCCGACATGAACACGCTGATCACGATCGGCTCGACCGCCGCCTTTTCCTACAGCCTCTTGGTCACCGTTTTCCCGGGCATTTTCCCGGGCGATCTGCGCAACGTCTACTACGAGGCGGTCGGCGTCATCCTCACCCTGATCCTTCTCGGCAGGCTGATCGAGGTCCGCGCCAAGGCCGGAACCGGGGAGGCGATCCGAAAGCTGATCGGGCTGCAGGCGAAGACGGCTCGCGTGGTCCGCGACTCGGGCGAAAAGGACATACCAGCCGAGGAGGTGGTTCCCGGCGACATCGTCGTCGTTCGACCCGGCGAGAAGGTACCGGTCGACGGCGAGATCGTCGAGGGACGCTCGACGCTCGACGAGTCGATGGTCAC
>JBBRHQ010000038.1:0-14692 GCA_038222365.1 Solirubrobacterales bacterium | reverse complement strand
ATTGTCGTCCAGCCGTGGAGCACCTCCGGCGTCGAGCCGAGGAAGAGGATGGTGACTGCCGGCGCCAGCGCGGCGAGCGGGCCGACCCTCCGCTTAACGAGCACGAACAGGAGCACGGCAACCGTCGCCACAAGCACGATCACGAGAAGCTGAAACGGGAAATGCGTCGGCCCAAATAGGCGAAGGCTCAGCTCGTAAAAGAGGCGCGTGACCGCGGTCAGGTGTCCGCCGAAGGGAGCCGCGATCCAGTGCGGAGCGAACCCGTGGCTCTGGCCGATGTAGATGAACTCCTCGAACGTGAACGACGCGCCCCGGGTCAGCCAGAGGGCGAGCGCCACATATACGAGCACAGCAGCGCCCAGCAGGATCCGCGCCAGCCGCTCGGAGCGCTCCGGCTCCATCGCGCGGTCCACGGCGGTTCGAAGCTGCACCTCCAGAGAACCACTACTGCCCACCTCGGGCCCCCACATGCCGCTGAGGCCCGAGGGCCCTCTGGTTGTCCTTCACAGCCGCCCCACTCGCGCCGCCAGTCTATTGCCAGGTATCGGGGCCGGACGACAACTTCTCAATCCAAAGGGAGCGGGTGGCGGTGCCTGCGGGGGCCGCCGAGATCCCTGAGGCGACGGTATTTGAGGCGGAGGATCGGTCGTTCCAAGAGGTAGTAGCTGGCGGCGGCGATCGGGATCGAGACACCGAGGGTGACACCGAGGACCTGCAAGAACGGCCTTCCGTGTCCGGCGAGTTGAAGTGTCACCACGTAGTGCCAGAGGAAGATGCCATAGGAGATAAGGCCTATCCATGCAACCAACCGGTTGCCCAGGATTTTCCGCGGAAGACCCTCCCCGGTTTCGCCGAAGACCGCTGGCATGACCAGAAGGGCTGCGATCAGCGCGAAGCCGATATGACCGACAATTAGGTAGCCACGGTCCAGCACGAACGTCGTCACGCCGGAGGAAGTTGAGGTGTGAGCGAGAAACGGATTTGCCGGCAGCCAGAGGGCCAGAACCAGATAGATCGCCCCCGCGAGCAGCCACGGAAGCAGGGGCCGGGAGCCGATCAGGCGTGGAATGGGGGCGGAGCGCCAACCCTCGCCGACCGCCACGGAGGCGACGGCGAGACCCATGCCGAGCGCGAACCACAGGACGCTCCCCAGCACGCTTGCATCTATCCAGCCGGTGGAGACGGGAATCAGCTCCGTGAAGCGCAGGATCACGGAGAGCGCTGAGAGTGTTCCGAGCAGGAGGAGCTCGGCCGATAACCAGGCGCGCGTCCCCAGGCGTCTGAAAAGCGAGGCGGCCAACAACGCGTAGAGCGGCAGCAACACATAGAAGGTGAGCTCAACTACCAGGCTCCAGGCCTGGGCAAGACCACAGTCAACCGGAGCCCCGGAACAGCCGAGCCCACTATGTAGTGGGAACGTGTCGAGAATCGCGTACTGCTGCCACCAATTGCCGTCGATCACACCGGTCAGACCAGGGAGCAGCGTGAGGGCTGTGAGGCACAGCCAGTAGGCAGGGTAGATACGAAGGAAGCGACGCTTGGCGTAGTCGGTAACGGCCGGGGCGTCGGCGCCACCCGTCCGGTGCGCGATGAACGGCCGGTAGAGGAGAAAGCCGGAGATGACGAAGAAGATCGTCACTCCGACGTTCAGGTGGGAGAGGAACCGGTCGGCAAAGGAAATGCCGACCGCACCGCTGGCTGCGAGATTGGCATGGACCGCGACGACGCAGAGAACCGCTATCGCTCGCAATCCGTCGAAGAGCGGGAAGCGCGGGTGCCTCGGAGGAGGAGCGACGGCGTCCGGAACGGTCGCGCCGGCTTTTCCCGCCATGCCGCAATCCTAATCGGAAGCTCGCTGATCTTCTAAGGGCCCGGCTACGCCACCCCTATTTGCGGCGCATCAGCGGGCGCTCCAGCAGGTAGTAGCTGAGGCCGGCGCAGACCACCGTGATCGCCAACGTCGACACGACCAGGATCGGGAACGCCATCGCCGGCCACCACCCGGGCACCCCATGCCGCGTCAGCTTGAGGATGATCGGGAAATGCCAGAGGAAGATCCCGTAGGAGACCAGACCGAGCCAGCTCAAGGTCGGGTGGGAAAGGAGCCGCCGATGGACCCCATCACGCTCGCCGCCGAAGGCGACGGGAAGCAGAACCAGCCCGGCGATCACGCCGACCAACACGTACTGGAATACATATAGCGACCGATCTCCCACCGGGGCAGCGATAGAGGGGCCGGGGTCGAGGATGAAGAGCGCGGCCATGAGGTAGAGCAGGATCGCCAGCCCCCACGGAACCCAGGAGTTCTCCGAGATCCATCTCATTGCCCGGGGCGTCCGGCCCCGCTCCTGGATCCAGACCGAGACCGCGGCCAGCCCCATTCCGACCGCAAACCACCAGGCTCGCCCGAGGGGTGAGAAGAACAGCCACATGTAGAGGTCCGGGTGCCCCGACCCGGTCCCGTTCTGGATCGCGATCGAGAACGCCGACAGGACCGCCAGCACGGCCAGCTCGATGGCGAGCCAGGGCAGCCTCCGCAGCATCGCCGTGAGCCAGGCCATGGCGACGGCGAAGAAAGGGAGAACCAGGTAGAAGAACACCTCGATCGCGAGGCTCCAGGTGGGGGCAATGCCACAGGTGAAAGCCCGCGTCAAAGCATCCTGGCAATCAGGACTAGGCGTGTAGACAGGGTAGTTCGAGAGCAGCCCGTAGTAGACCCACCAGTTGCTGGTGAAGACCCCGTTGAGGCCGACGATCAGAGTCAGCACCGTGAGGGCTACCCAGTAGGCGGGGGCGATCCGCAGAAAGCGCCTCCTCGCATAGGTCCGCAGCCGGGTCGCGGGGACATCGAGGATCCTCGCCGCGAGCATCGGCCGGTAGAGGAGGAAGCCTGAGAGCAGGAAGAAGAACGGCACTCCGATGTCGAGGTGTGCGACCAGCGGCCAGAACCAAGTCCCGGAGGATTCGGAAAAGATCGCCGCGTGGACCATCAGGATCGAGACCGCGGCCAGGGCCCGCAGGCTGTCGAAGAGCGGGAAGCGCGGGTTGCCCGGGGGAGGCTTGACCACGTCGGGCACCCCGGCGCTTCGCTGTGCGGATGGCGCGTCGAGCATCGAGGGAGCCTGACTGTAGCTGGGAACTGGCTCCGACACGCGAAGCTTCGCCTGCGGTCCGCCGGCTTCATGGGGCGGGGAGCCACCCCCCGAAATGGGTTATGCCAGACTTCCAGGGGCGCGCGGGGGCTAGGACGTCGCCGCCTGCCGCCTCGCAAATGGCCAGCCCGACGGCTGATATCCGACACCGGCTGAAGGTCCCGGCGAACCTGCTCCGGCCCCGGGGGGGAGCGACTCAGGCCGCTGCGTTTGCGCCGACCCTGGCACTGGTGGTGGTGATCGCGCTGGCCGGGTTCGGCACTCTGATGGCGTTGGTGTTGCTGGTCAACCACCCCTCTCCGCTTCCTCCCCCCTTCCCGGCCCAGAACCAGGACGCCGAGACTCTCCTCTACGTGCTGGCGTTCGTGCTGGTCCTCCCGCTTGCGCTCCTCTCGGGCACGCGCGTCGCGGACAGGATCGCGGCGAGCCCGGGCGCAGCTGGGCTCTCAGCGCTCGTCGGGGCGCTCGCGGGCGCGCTTGCGGCGGCCTTCCTCCTGGTCAAGCTATCCACCACCCTGCCCTGGACCGACGGGGTAGGCACCGTGCTCGTGGCGACTCTCGTCTGGTGGCTGGTGGCATCTGTTGCGCTCCGTCGCGCCGCGGACCCGCGAGGCTGGCCGGCACTTCTTCGGCTTGCCGATCACGAGGTTGCCATCTGGGTGCTGACCGGGGTGCTCCTGCTCGGCGACCTCCTCTGCCTCACCGTCCTCAGCTCGGTGAGCCCGGTCGGGGCCGCAGTCGGGGTCCTCGTCGGCGCTCTCCTCTTCATCGCGAGCGAGCGTCTCCGAGTCCCGGCCCCACCACGCCTGTGGCGGGTCGCGATCGATGTCGCGGTGGTGGTGCTCGTCCTCCTAGCCGTGCCCGACCTCGTCGTCGTCAGCCCCGAGCAGGCGGCGGGGAACCTATCCGTCTCATTTCAGAACGCGATCATCCAGTTCCACCAGAACTTCCTCCTCGGGCCCGCCAACGAGGTGCTCAGCGGAAGGACGATGCTGGTCGACACTGCCTCCCAGTACGGCGTCGGGAGCATCTACCTGCTCGCCGGATGGTTCAACCTCGCCCCGATCGGCTACGGCACCCTCGGCTTTCTCAGCGGGGCTCTCAGTGCCCTCATATTCGCCGCCGGCTATGGCGTGATGAGAGTCGCGCGCACGCCGCGGACGATCGCCGTGACGACGCTGCTGATCGCGGTCATCGCGCTCGTCTTCAACCTCCCCTTCCCGATCGACTCGATCCCGCAGGACTCGGCCATTCGGTTCGGGTTGCCCGTGGCGGCGCTGCTCGCGATGGTCGTGGCTGATCGATGGCCGCCTATCCGGCGAACGGCCACGCCCGCCGTCTTTCTCGTTGTCGGTGTTTCCTCGATCTGGTCGCTCGAGGGATTCGCCTACACGGTTGCAACCTTCGGCGCCATAGTCTGCCTGCTTTCGTGGCTGCGGGAGCCGGGTGGGCGGCTGAGGTGGCTGGGCAGGCAGGCAGCGCTGGCGGCCGGCGTCTGCCTCAGCCTGCATCTGCTGTTCGCCGCCGCCACCCTGGCGGCGAGCGGCGAGCTGCCGGACTGGGGCCAGTACCTCGCCTACCTCCGCGCCTTCCTCTTCGGCCATCTCGGGGACCTCACATTCGACTACGCGCGCTGGTCCTCAGGACTCGCGCTGGGGGCCGCATATCTGGCCTCGACCGCCGCCATCGTCCTGCTCGCCAACCGGCGTCCAGACTTCGTTCGCGGGGAGCGAACCTCCATGCTCGCACTGGTCGGAATGACGGCCTACGGAGCGGCGATCTACAGCTACTACAACAACCGCTCCACCGGCAACACACTGATTAACGTCGCCCTACCGGGGTTGATCATGGGAGGGCTCTGGCTCGGCCTCCTGATGCGGTCGAGGTCGACGGCATCGCCGGCACTGCGACGGGGCGGCCTCGCCTTCACGCTCTCGGTCGCGGTCATCCTGCTTGCTGTCGCCTGGTCGTCGATAGGAGAACGCTACCCGCGCTCGGCGGTCGCATACGCGGTCCCGGGAGGCACCTCGCTGCGCGGCGCCCTTCATCGCCTCTGGCACCTTCCCGCGCTGAGCTCACTGACCCCCGAGGGCGAGCGCCTGCTCGCCCGCTACATGCCGGGCAACGGCCGGGCCTTGGTCGTGACGACGCCCGACCTCGCTATCGAGATCCTCTTTAGGAGCCAGCGCGGCAACGTCCTCCCCCTCGCCGCTCCCTGGCAGGACAGCTTCGTCGACTCGGTGCGCCTACCCGCCCTGCGGAAGGCCGTTGACGGGATACGCCCGGGTGAGCGGATGCTCCTCGATGACGGTGCTCGAAAGGAGTTCTTCAGGCTGAGACGGCATCCGTCGGTCGATCCGCTAACAGAATCCTCGTCACCGGGAACGCTTGCGCCGGCGAGCGGTGGCGCCCTTGCCCCCCTGCAAAGCTGGGCCCTGAAGCGGATCGGCCGCCGCTTCGATTTACGAACCATTCACAACGATGGCTCCGGACTGGTCGCGGTCGAGTTGGTTCCGCGTCGCCAAGGGTGACGGAGGCCGGGGAAAGACGCTGGTTTCAGGCTCTGAACTTGCGCGAGGGAACGAGGCCCGAGCGATGCAGGATCAGACGCACTCCCGCCCACAGCGTCTTCAGCCCGTACACGGCGCCCTTCCCGAAGCCCACCGAGGATGCATCTTCGAAGTAGCGGCAGCGGGCGGGTACCTCCTGGATCGTGAAGCCGAAGTAGGAGGCCTGCATCAGCAGCTCTGAGTCGAAGGCGAAGTCGAGTGAGTTACGGAGGAAGGGAACGGTGAGCAGTAGGCGCCTCGAGTAGGCGCGATAGCCGGTGTGGGCCTCCGACAGATCGGTCCTCATCATCCGGTTCTCGATCGTGGTCAGGAAGCGGTTGGCGACGAACTTCCACCGCGGCATGCCGGCGGCCAGCGCCGCGCCCGGAATCAGCAGCCGCGAGCCGAGCACGAGGTCGGCCTCCCCGCGGATGATCGGCGCCACCATCTCCGGGATCAGCTCGGGTTCGTACTGGCCGTCGGGATGGAGCATCACGACGACGTCGGCGTCCCGCTGCAGGGCCTCCATGTAGCAGGTCTTCTGGTTGCCGCCGTAGCCGACCTGGTGGGGGTGCCAGACCACGTGGATGGGAAGCTCGCGGGCGAGCCGCACCGTCTCGTCGCTTGAGTGGTCGTCGACCAGGATGACCTCGGCGACCGCGTCCTTGGGGATCCCCGCGAACGTCCGCTCCAGGGTGGCCGCGGCCTGTCGCGCCGGCATCACGACGATCACCTTGGGCTTGGCCGGGTCAGCCACGACGGGCCTCCACGTAGACGGTCCCCGATCGACCCAGCACGATCTCGGCCCCCGAGCAGGCGAGAGCCACCGGGAGGAGGACGACACCCGCCGCGACGGCGGCGAGCCGCTGGCCGATCGTCATCTCGGCGCTGCGGGCCTGCGGCAGACGAAGCGCCTGATAGAGACGGAGGTTCCCCGGCAGCAGACTGACCAGACCGTCCAGCCAGCCGATCACGATCTGGGCTCCCCGGACCTGGGAGACCCTCTCGACATGGAGCCCGTTGCGCTCTAGCCCGGAGCACAACGCGCGCTGGGAGAGGTGGACGAGGTGGCGCGGCAGATCGAGGTGGAGCCAGCGATCCCCGAAGGCGCGGGCCTGGAGGCTGTCGGTGTTGGGGACGGCGATCAGCACGACTCCGCCCGGCTTCAACAGCCGCGCGGCCTCGCGGATCGCCTCCCCGGGCGCCGGCAGGTGCTCGAGCGCGTGCCAGAAGATCACGCCGGCCCACTCTCCGTCGCCCTCGATCTGATCGAGCGAGGCGTCACGGACATCGGGGCCAACCGCGTCGCGCTCCAGTCCCAGGACGCTGCGGCCCCGGCTCTTCAGGGCCCTGACCAGCACCCCCTCGCCGGAGCCGACGTCGATCAGCGGCCCCGGCGGAGAGATCTCGTCGATGCGGCTCGCGATCAGCGCCCGCGAGCGGGTGAAGAAGGCATCGCCGATCAGCGCGTAGCGCCTTCCCTCCGTTGGCCGGTACCAGGTTCCGTAGGCCCGATCGAGGTCCTCCGGCGAGGGCCAGGGGTCGGTGCTCGCAGCGCCGCATTGCGGACAGAGGACCCGCCCGCGGAGCCTTTTGGCGCCGGTGGAGAGCCCGGCGCCGCACCAGACGCATGTCTCGGTGGGCGCGTCTTCGCCCCAGACCAGCGGGAAGCGCTCGACCGGTTGGGTCGCAGCGGTCATGCCGTTAAACGGGGGCCGCGGCAGATCGCGCAGAGGTCGAGCGCCTGCTCGAGATCGGTCTCGCGTAGCTCGAAATCGCCGACCTCGATCTTCTCGGCCCTGGGGTCGTGGTCGTGCCGGTAGCGGCGCAGCATCAGGTCGTACAGGCGCTGCTTGCCTCGCATCGTCACCAGGCGTCGCAGGCGCAGCGGGTCGAGCCCGAGCAGGCGGTCGAGCTTGCGGCGCTCCTCGTCGAAGAGCTCCATGTAGCGATCGGAGCCGAACAACCCCCTAAGTTCGACCTCCCCGAAGCTGAGCTCGCATAGCCGGCGCAGCTCGGCCGGATCGAACTCGATGCAGTGGTAGGGATCGATGATCTCGTCGGGTCTGCCGAGAGTGAGCCGGTTCGGCGTGACGAAGACCGCAACGCCGTCGGACTCGAGCACCCTGGCCGCCTCGCTCAACACCCGCTCGGGATCGGGCACGTGCTCAACCGATTGCACCGAGAGCACAGATGCAAAGCTCCCGGCATCGAAGGGAAGCTTCCGCATGTCGGCGACCACGGTCTCCCGATCCTGTCCTGCAAGCGCCTGCGGATCGATGTCGACGCCGACCGTCTCACGCGGGGCAAGCAGGTTGTAGCTGTGGCCGACGCCGCAGCCAAGGTCAAGCAGCTGCCCGGGACCGAGGTGGGGCGCTGAGAGCGCGTATGCGGCGACATGGCGTTGCCAGGTCGGGTTAAAGCCGCCAGCAGGGCTGGCGACCCGTTCGCCGGTGATCTTCACGGACGGACTTGGGCGTTCGTGCGGTGCAGGTTGTTCATCAGAAATTGGGCAGGCATCTTGGCAGCCTTCGGGTCTCGCCGCTCGCCTGGGTGGCCAGCAACTAGGATCGCGCCTCCGATGTGGGAAGGGAAGAGAGTCTCCGTTGTGCTGATGACCTACGCCGAGCGCGGGTCGATCCGGCGTGTGATCGATGGTTTCATTGACTCCGGCGTGGTCGACGAAGTGCTCGTCGTCAACAACAACGCCGAGCCCGGAACCAGCGAGGAGGTCGCCAAGACCCGCGCGGTGGAGGTATTCGAAACCAAGCAGGGATACGGCTTTGCGACCCAACGTGGTCTGATCGAGTCCAGCGGCGATCTGGTCGTGCTCGCCGAGCCCGACGGCACCTTCCGGCCGGAGGACATCAACAAGCTGCTGGTCTACAGCGACGAGTGCGACGCAGTATTCGGCACCCGCACGACGCGGGAGCTGATCTGGCACGGCGCCAACATGAACTGGTTCCTGCGCTGGGGCAACTGGGGCGTGGGGAAGATGGTGGAGTTCCTGTTCAACACCACCCACCTCAGTGACGTCGGCTGCTCCTACAGGCTTTTCAGGCGTGAGATGGCAGACCGCATCGCCGCGGAGATGACGGTCGGCGGCAACCACGCCGGGGCAGAGATCCTACTCCTGACGATCACCTCAGGATGCCGATACATCGAGGTTCCCGTCAACTACCTGCCCCGGGTCGGGACATCCTCGGCGACCGGGGATCCTCTGGCCGCGCTGAACATCGGACTGCGGATGATCCAGCTGATCCTTCGCTGGCGCCTAACTTCTCCAAGACGCCTGCCGAAGGCGGACCCGATGTTCCAGACCCGGTCGCCGTCAGATTCCGGCGAGAATGGCGGCCGCTGATCAGGGGCCGGCCGGCCCGCCCCCGCCGCGCGCGAAGCGCTTGAGAACCAGCAGCTGAACCGGATAGAGGCTGTCGTAGACGCTCCGCTGCACCAACTCGAATCGGGGGCGGAGGCGGCGCAGAACATCCTTGACCGCGAGCCAATTGGGCGCCTCGCTGCTACCGACGACGAAGATCCGCCCTTCTGGCCCCGACGCCGAGGCGGCTTCCTGCGCAATCTGCCGGGGAGTCGCGACCCGGTCGAACGCCGTGAATGGATGGTCCCGCTCCTGCGGTGCCCCGACGCGGACGATCCGGTAGCGGTGGCCCAACTCGGTGTCGATCGCGCTCAGCGGGCCCGGGCTGAACACCTGCTCAACGACGGCATCGGAGGTATTCGCGTGCGCTGCGATCGCCCTTGCCGCAGCACCGTAGTTCGGGCGTTGGGCACTGTCGCCGAACATCTTTACGGCTCCAATCGCGAACCCGGCGATCACGAGAGCGCTGGAAATCGTCACCACGATCCGCCTCGACGAGCCGGTGAGAAGCGCAGCCAGGAGAAGTGCGCAACCGGGCCAGGCGGCGGCCAGGTTGCGAGCGCCGAAGAGATTTGTGGAGAAGGCGCTGGCGAGTGCTTCGCCGATCGGCGTCGCCAGCGCCAGGGCGAATATCAGGATCAAGCCCCGGCTGACTTCATGTGAGCCCACCCTCGGCAATCTGATCCGCTCGAACAGCAGCGCAACCAGGGCGAGGGCCGACCCCGCTCCAAGAAGGGCGAGCGCCAGGTAGCCGGGCAGGGTGCTGAGGGACGTCGTCGGGTAGGGGTATCCGATCCACCAGTGGCCGAGCGAAGTCCGGATCCCCGAGACCGTGAACGGCTGTAGCGCCGAGAGTATCTGGGTGGTGGGCGAGTTCAGGTCGGCGACGAAGCCGGTGATCCAGGGCAGGAAGGCCAGCGCCGCTCCGACGGTTGCAAGCAGCACCGCGCGGCGGGCACCCGGATGCGCCCATAGCGCCCAGACGGCCTGGGCCGCAAGGGCAAAGGCGACGGTGTAATGCGAGTACATCGCGGCGCAGGAGAATGCGGCGTAGGCGATCCACCAGCCGGGCCGCCCGCGCTCGATCCCCCGCAACAGGCAGAGGCTCGAAGCAAGCAGGAGGGCGACCATCAGCTGGTAGCTCCTGGCCTCGGTCGAGTAGTAGATGAGGAACGGGCTGAGCGCGACCAGCGCCGCCCCCACCATTCCCGCCCGCCGCTCCACGGTCCGCGCGCCGAGGAGGTAGGTCATCGGGATCGAGGCCGTGCCGGCGACCAGCGACGGAAGCCGCAGCATCTCCGGGGTGACGGCGACATAGGTCGGGAGCTTGGCCAGAACGAAATACAGCGGCGGCGTGATCTCGGCGTCGCTATGGACCGTCTTCAGCACACCCCACATCGAGTGCGTGGTGACGTCCCAATAGGTTGCGAGTTCGTCGCCGAAAAGACTTTGGTGGAGCAGCGCGAGCCTGATCACGAAGCCGATCGCTGTCAGGCCCGCGACCGCCATCGCCGAGACGGAGATGGACTCCTTCGCCGGAAGCCGTGTCCGGAGAGTTGGATGAGCGCTCGACGACCCGCCGGCTATTGCTGTCTCAGCCATCACAGGGTCGTCCTAGAAGAACGCCCCGCCGCGGTACTCGCCGAAGACGTCGCGCAGCGCTCCACAGGCCTCGCCGATCGACGCGCCGGCGCGAAGCGCCTCGCGGATCGGCTCGAGCAGGTTGGCCTCACCGCGAGCGGCCTCGCGGAGCTGCTCGAGCCGGGCCTCGACGGGGGCCATCTCGCGCGACGCCTTGAAGGCCGCGAGCCGCTTCAGCTGATGCTCCTCCGATGCCTCCTCGACCCGGAGGATGTCGACCTCGTCGACCGTCTCGGTGACGTAGCGGTTGACGCCGACGATGATGTCCTGCCCGGAGCGGTAGCGCTCGTGGTAGGAGGCGGCCGACTCCTCGATCTCGCGCTGCATGAAGTCGAGCGCCTCGACCGAGCCTCCCAGCTCCTCCACCTTGGCCATCAGCTCCTTTGACCGCGCCTCGATCTCGTCGGTCAGCGACTCGACGAAGTAGGAGCCGGCGAAGGGGTCGACGGTGTCGGCGACCCCGGACTCGTGGGCGAGCACCTGCTGGGTCCGCAGGGCGATCCGGGCCGAGCGCTCGGTCGGCAGCGCACGCGCCTCGTCGCAGCCGTTGGTGTGGAGCGACTGGGTGCCCCCGGCGACCGCGGCGAACCCCTGGAGGGCCACCCTGATGATGTTGACCTCGGGCTGCTGGGCCTGCAGGGTGACGCCCCCGGTCTGGGTGTGGAAGCGGATCTTCATCGAGCTTTCCTCGCTGGCGTCGAAGCGCTCGCGAACTATCTCCGCCCACATCCGCCGCACTGCGCGGAACTTGGCCACCTCCTGGAAGACGTTGTTATGGCAGTTGAAGAAGAAGGCGAGGCGAGGCGCGAACTCGTCGATCCGAAGCCCCCGCGCGAGCGCCGCCTCGACGTAGGCGATCGCGTTGGAGAGGGTGAAGGCGACCTCCTGCACGGCCGAGCAGCCTTTCTCGCGGATGTGGTACCCGGAGATCGAGATCGTGTTCCACTTCGGCACCCGGCGGTGGCAGTACTCGAAGATGTCGGTGGTCAGCCGCATCGTGGGCTCCGGCGGGAAGATGTAGTTGCCCCGCGCCATGTACTCCTTCAGCACGTCGTTCTGGACCGTGCCGCGCAGCTTCTCGGGCGGTACCCCCTGCTCGGAGCCGACCAGCTCGTAGAGCAGCAGCAGGATCGCCGCCGGCGCGTTGATCGTCATCGAGGTCGAGACGCTGTCGAGCGGGATCTGATCGAAGCAGATGCGCATGTCCTCGATCGTGTCGACCGGCACCCCGGTGCGCCCCACCTCGCCGCGACAGAGCGGGTCGTCGGAGTCGCGGCCCAGCTGGGTCGGCAGGTCGAAGGCCATCGAAAGCCCGGTCGAGCCGTGCTCGATCAGGTAGCGGTAGCGGCGGTTGGTGTCCTCGGCGGTCGCAAAGCCGGCGTACTGGCGCATCGTCCAGAGGCGGTCGCGGTACATGCGTTCGTGGATGCCGCGGGTAAAGGGCGGCGAGCCCGGCTCGCCGAGGCGTTCCTCGAGCCCGGGGGCGACGTCCTGCTCGGTGTAAAGGGGCTCGATCTCGATCCCCGAGTCGGTGAAGACCCGCTCGTCGTCCGCTCCGAGAAGCGGGGCGATGAAGCGGGTGTCGGTCTCCTCGGGCATCTGGCGGAAGGATAGGTGCGGGGGCGCCGGGGATGGGGTCAGCCGCCGAGCCGGGCCCGGACCGCGGCGCAGAGGTCGCGCAGGGCGGCGTCGCAGGCGCGGCTGATCGCGCTCATGTTGAAGAAGCCGTGGATCAGGCCCCGATGGACGTCGAGCTCGACCTCCACCCCGGCCTCGAGCAGCCGCTGGGCGTAGGCGATTCCCTCGTCGCGGAGCGGGTCGAAGCCGGCGACGGTGACATAGGCCTGGGGGAGGCCGGAGAGATCGCGCGCCCGAAGCGGGGAGGCGCGCGGGTCCTCCGCCATCGAGGGGTCGGGCAGATAGTGGGCGTCGTACCAGTCCATCTGCCTCTCGCTGAGATAGAAGCCCTCGCCGAAGCGCTCATAGGAGGGGAACTTCGCGGCGAGGTCGGTGACCGGATAGATCAGGGCCTGGAAGGCGGGCGGAATCGGGTCGGCGGCGGCGAGCCGGGCGACGACCGCGCTGATGTTGCCGCCGGCGCTGTCCCCCCCGACCCCGATCCGCGCCGGATCCGCGCCTAGCTCGAGGGCGTGCTCGACCGCCCAGCGGAAGGCGGCGAGGCCGTCCTCGGCGGCCGCCGGGAAGGGGTCCTCCGGGGCGAGGCGGTAGTCGACGGAGAGCACCCGCACGCCTGAGTCGCGAGCGAGAAGGCGGAAGGCCGGCTCGTGGCTATCGAGGCCGCCCAGGGTCCAGCCGCCACCGTGGAAGGCGACCAGGAGGCCGCCCGGATCGGCGGCGTCCTGCGGGACGTAGAGCCGCGCCTCCCGCGGGCCCTCCGCCCCGGAGACGCTCAACCGGCGCAGCCCGCCCAGCCGGGCCGGCCGCGCCGCGGCCAGCTGGGCGTCGGAGAGCAGGCGGCGGCGGGCCTCGGCGACCGGCAGCTCGTAGTAGTCGGGCTCTCCCAGCCACTCCTCGAGGGCGAGGATCATCTGGATCTCGGGCTCTAGCCGCTGCCCGTCGATTATGAGCGGCGCCCCGGCGATCCGCTGCTGCAACGAGCGCGGCAACCGCCCGAGGCCCCGCACCGCGAGCCGGACGGCGGGTAGGAGGGCGGCGGGAAGCACCGGCATCCCGCGCGGCTTAGTCGAGGTCGCCGATCAGGCGCTCGGGGCCGGCCCGCTCGATCGTCATCCGCAGCCCGTCGGCCAGCCCCACCTGCGGCTCCCAGCCGAGCAGGTCGCGGGCGCGGCTGATGTCGGGCTGGCGCACCTGTGGGTCGTCCACCGGCAGAGCGGCGAAGACGATCTCGGACTCCGAGCCCGTCACCTCGACCACCGTCTCGGCCAGCTGCAGCAGGGTGAACTCGTCCGGGTTTCCGATGTTCACCGGCGAGTGAACGTCGGACTCGGCCAGGGCGATGATGCCACCGATCTCGTCGTCGACGAAGCAGAAACTGCGCGTCTGGCTGCCGTCGCCGAACACGGTCAACGGCTTGGCCTGGAGAGCCTGGCGCAGGAAGGTCGGGATCGCCCGCCCGTCGTGGGCTCTCATCCGGGCCCCGTAGGTGTTGAAGATGCGCACGATCGCCGTGTCGACGCCCTGCTGGCGGTGGTAGGCCCTGGTCAGCGCCTCGGCGTAGCGTTTCGCCTCGTCGTAGACGCCGCGGGGGCCGATCGGGTTGACGTTGCCCCAATAGCTCTCGGGCTGGGGATGGATCTGGGGGTCACCGTAGACCTCCGAGGTCGAGGCGAGCAGGAAGCGGGCGCGCTTCAACTTGGCGACCCCGAGCATGTGGTGGGTCCCGTAGGAGCCGACCTTCAGCGTGTGCAGGGGGAGCCGCAGGTAATCGATCGGGCTCGCCGGGGACGCGAGGTGGTAGATGAAGTCGACGTCCTCGGCGATCTCGACGAACTCCGTGATGTCTCGCTGGACGAACTCGAAGTCGCCGTCGCGGAGGTGCTCGATGTTCTCCAGGGTGCCGGTGTCGAGGTTGTCGATGCAGATCACCCGCTGCCCGGCGCCCAGCAGCCGCTCGCAGAGATGCGAGCCGAGGAACCCGGCGCCGCCGGTGACGACCGAGGTGCTCACCTTCCGCCTCCTCGGCAGGGGCGGGTTATCGCGCGCGCGGGACCCATCGGGGTCGGGAATTTAGTGAAGAGGAGCCAGATGGGTGAGAACCGGGTGGCAGAGGGCGGAATTCTGCGCAACCGCCGCCGGCGAGGCGGCGCTGGGATCCCGCCGCGCCAGGGCTGTCGGTATCGAGCACGGGTTCCACCTTTCCCTGGCGCACCTCCCGGCCAGTATCGCCGCCGCCCGCGAGATTTCTCGCAAATAGCGGCAAAAATCGCGGGGTCCGCATTTTGCGGGTTTCTCCTCGCCCTGACGGGGGCGAACCGGCGGCTGGCGGGTCC
>JBBRHQ010000037.1:0-14790 GCA_038222365.1 Solirubrobacterales bacterium | reverse complement strand
GGGCCACCTGCCGCGCGATCACCAGGTTGGCCTGGGCCAGCAGCGAGGAGATGCGGTCGTCGACCAGGCGCGCCTTGACCGGGTCCTCCTGGTTGACGATCACCTCCACCTTGGGCTGGCCGGCGTTCAGCGAGGAGAGGGAGTTGACCTGATCGGCCAGGTCGCGGGGCAGGATCAGCGCCCCGAGCACGTCGCCTGACTCGACCTTGCTGACCGCCTCCGAGCGGGAATCGACCCGGACGCACTCGATCCTGCCGCAGAGGCGGGCGCGGGCGCCCACCACGCTGAAGTCGCTGCCGCCGACCTGCACCGCGGTCCCCTTCGGAACCTGGTTGAGGAAGGCGACCCGCGGCTTCTCGGGACCCCTGGAGATCGCGAAGCCGACCAGCACCGCGATCAGCACCGGGTAGGCGACCAGCAGGAAAGCCTGCAGCGGCGAGCGACGGAGGATCTGCAGGTCCTTAAACAGCAGCCAGCGCATCAATGACCCCGGTGTTGGAGGTAGGTGACGAAGGCGGTTTCGAAGTCCCGGTTGGCGGCTTCGGGAGCCTCTTCGGAGACGGCGGCGCGAAGCTCCTCGGCGGGGCCGTCGAACAGCGCCTCGCCGTCGGCGAGGACCAGCAGCCGCTGCCCGTAGCGCTCGGCCTCCTGGATGTTGTGGGTGGAGAAGATCACCGTCGTGCCGCCTCCGGCGAGCGCGGAGACGAACTCCCAGAGGCGCGCCCGCTGCCGCGGATCGAGACCGACGCTGGGCTCGTCGAGGAGCAGGACGACCGGCCTGGCGAGAAGTCCGATCGCGATGTTGACACGCTGCTGGTTACCGCCGGAGAGCCGCGCGATCAGCTCCCCGCGACGCTCCTCGAGCCCGGTCAGCTCGAGCATCTCGCCCACCGTCGCCTCCGGATCGTCGTGGCCCTCGAGGCGGGCGAAGAAGCGTAGGTTCTCCTCCACCGTCAGGCGCCGGTAGAGCGCCGCCTGCTGCGGCACCCAGCCGACCTCGCCCCGGGGGAGGCGGATCTCTCCGGCGTCGGCGCGGACGATGCCGGCGAGGATCGAGAGCAGGGTCGTCTTGCCGGCGCCGTTCGGGCCGATCACCGCCAGCAGCTCACCCGGCTCGGCCTCGAAGTCAATGCCTCGCAGGGCGGCGCGCTTGCCGTAGCGCTTGACCAGCCCGCGAGCCTCGAGGGCCGACGTGGGCGCCTCGGCTTGTCTGGTCTCCTCGGCGGACATCTGGCGCGGAACGCTAGCGGCGCATCCTCAAGGGAGGGGCAAGGCGATGTTCTAGGGTCACTCCGTGCGCATCCTCTTCATCGGCGACGTGGTCGGGAGCCCGGGCCGCCGTGGGCTCTCGGCGACGATGCCGCGGCTTCGCGAGGAGCACCACCCCGATCTGGTGATCGTCAACGGCGAGAACTCGGCCGGCGGCATCGGAATCACCGAGAAGACGGCGGGCGAGATATTCGCCGCCGGCGCCGACGTGATCACCACCGGCAACCACGTCTATCGTCACCGCGACTTCTATGCCTACCTGGATCGCGATCAGCGGGTGATCCGACCCGCCAACTACCCGCGGGCCAACCCCGGGCGGGGCCACACGGTCGTCGAGAGCGACGCCGGCAGGCTCGCCGTGGTCAACCTCAGCGGCGCGGCCGGGCTGAAGGTGGCGCGCTCGCCCTTCCACGAGGCGGACGGCCTGCTCGAGAGGCTCGAGGCCGAGGCCGTCCTGGTCGACTTCCACGCAGAGATGACCAGCGAGAAGGTGGCTATGGGCTGGCACCTCGATGGTCGAGTCGCCGCCGTCCTCGGCACCCACACGCACGTCCCTACGGCCGATCACCGCGTCCTTCCCGGCGGCACCGCCCATATCAGCGACGTCGGCATGACCGGGTCGCGGTCGGGGGTGATCGGGGTGAAGCGCGATCAGGCCCTGGAGGCGATGATCACGCAGATGCCGGTTCGCTTCGAGACCGCGGAGGAGGACGTCTGGGTGATGGGTGTCCTGGTCGTGGCTCGGCCAGACGGCCTGGCGGAGTCGATTGAGCAGATTCTGGTGCCGGCAGCGGCCTGACACCCGCCAGCGCAACCAGGACCAGCGGCAGGAACCACACGATGTAGAGGTAGAACCACTGCTCGGCGGTCAGCTCGACCGAGATCATCAGGGCGGCCCCCAGGGCGGCGATCTGGACGAGGCTCTTGCGCCGCGGCCGGAAGGCGAGGGCCAGGGCGAGAAGCGCCGTGGCGGCGACGATCGCGACGCGCAGCGGCTCGAGCGAGGGGGCCTGGCCCCAGATGCTGAAGGGGCTGTCGCGGCCGGCCTGGTAGCCCAGGGTGCGGTCGTAGAAGGTCGCCAGGCCGGGGTCGAGGATGGACTGGAGCATGACGAGCACGGAGACCGCGATGAACGCGGCCGCGAAGGCCACTGGGCCGCGGGCCCTGTCAGCGATGCTGCCCTTGTCGGTTGCGGTGGTTCGCTCGTTGCGCGGGTCGTAGGTCGCGAGCATCGGGGCGAGGACGATCGGGGCGAACTTGGTGAAAGTGGCGAGCGCCAGTGCAGCGCCGCGGGCTGCGGGCCGCGCGATCAACACCAGGGTCGCGATCAGGAGTACCGCCACCAGCGTGTCATTCGAGTTGGACTCGAGGACGTAGGCGGTGTAGGGGTACGCCGCCCAGGCGAAGCCGAGGGTCGCTGCGAGCATCGCCCCCGGCGGGCCGCGGCGCATCCGGTGGCCGAGCAGCAAGAGCAGGGCGAACCCGGCGAGGTCGAAGAAGACCGCGGCGGCGTGGCCGGCCGGGAGGTCGTCCCAGCTGCCGCTCCAGGGGAGAGCCTGCTCGAAGGGGACGTAGGCGTAGTAGTTGACCGGGCCGTAGGTATCGCCCGCGGAGACGTCCTCGGGGAAGTTGTCGTAGAGCTGCCTGCCGTCGGCGACGCGGTCGGCCCCGACCACCCCGGCGTAGCCAACGTCGATCACCCCGGAGTCGGCGAGGTTGAGGCCGACCCTGAAGCCGACCAAAAAGAGGGCGGCGATCAGCAGCCACCTGGCCGGCCAAACCGGCCGCAACCCTTCACCGCGGCCCCGCCACCCGACCCAGAGCATGCGCGCAAGCAGGTAGAGCATCGGAGGGTAGACGAGCGGCACGGAGACCCCGATCTGCGCCCGGTTGAAGAAGAAGTTCGAGGCAGCGAAGCCGAGCAGGACGAGCAGGTCGAGGTTGACGATCCGCCAGGGCCGGCGCCAGTCGATCAGCCCGATCAGGAAGATCAGGCAGAGCGGGATGAATACGTAGGGGGCGTTGAGCTTGTGCCCGAACGCCCCCGAGTAGCCGCGGGCCATCTTCCACGCCACCTGGTAGCCGGTCCACGACTCCCGGACAAGGCCGGTGGTGGGACCGACCAGGACGAGGGCGATCTCGTCGTCGTCGGCGAAGTAGGCAACCTCCCAGTTGCCGTCGACGAGGCTGGCGCTCGAAGTCATCCCCGGGTTCTCGCGGCGCTCGGCGACCACCTTCGGGTCGCGGTCAGCGATCCGGGTGGCCTGCGCCGAGCCCACCTTCGCCGCCTCCGCCGAGGGCCCCGTCACGGTCACCGTCTGGGGGGCCGCGACGGCTCCCGCCGGGAGCCAGAGCGCCACCAGCGCGATCGCGATGATCAGGCCCAGCCTGCCCCCACCCTCCCGGATCTGACCCTTCCTTCCCCCTCTGCCTAGGAGAAGGTCCACAGCTTGTTCCCCACGAAATTGACCGGCATCGCGGTCGCCACCGCGATCGCCTGCGAGGGGAGCTCACCCATCCCGGCCCCGACCAGCGCCTCGAGCATCAGCAGGTTCACCGCGAGGGCGCCGACGCTGATCGTGAAGAAGCGGACCGCCTGGAAGCCGGCATGGCCGTTCGAGGCACGGAAGGTCCAATGCCGGTTCCAGTAGAAATTGCTGGAGACGGCGACGACGAAGGCGCCGATCGCCGCCAGGACGTGGTGCAGGGAGAGGGTTTGCAGGAGGAGCGCGAAGACGCCGAGGTTGATCACGTAGCCGGAGACGCCGACCAGCCCGAACCGCAGCAGCTGTACCCAGTTGGCCGACTGTCGCGCCCCGACCCCGATCCGCCTCGCGGTCGCCAGCGGGCTCATGCCGGGCTCCCCAGCTCGAAGTGCTCGAGCACAACTGCGGCGACGTCGCGCAGGTTCCACTGCTCTCGCTCCGCCGCGCTCTCGGGGCCGCAGCCCACGAAGAGCAGCGGGCCGAGCGAGTCCCCGCGGTGCAGGGAGCCGTGGCTGCCTCCACCGAGGTGGGCGGAGCCGCCCCAGTCGACGCACTCGTAGCCGAGGGCGGCCGAGACGATCAGGTCGCCGGCGTGCGGCGCGCAGAGCGCCGACCAGACTCGCGATAGCGGGTCCGGATACTGATCGCTGCGGATCACCCCGTCCTCGATCGAAGCGTCGAGGGCGGCGATCTCTCCGCTCAGATCCCAGCCGCCGTCGCGCAGGTCGCAGACCTGCGCCCCGGGTCGAAAGCGGAGCTCGGAGCCCTCGCGCTCGACCACCGCGGTGAGGTTGGCGGACGGGTCGATCCCGGGATCGGGACGCTCCAGCGGCGCGCCGTCGGGTCCGGCCAGCCAACAGATCAGGTCGACGCCATCGAGTCCTGCAAGCTCGGAGCGGACAGCGTGGTGGAGGGCCCGGTGCTGGGCGGGGTCGAGCAGGTAGACGTGGGCGGCCCGAGACGTGGGGCTGACGGCGAGGTCGGCATCCTCGGGACGATCCTCCGAGGGCTGCAGCACCCTCCAGCGCTCGCCGAGGGCCTCGGCGAGCGGAAGCTCGGCGTGAACGGCGGTGTGGGCGTGGTCGGCCATCAAGATCAGCGCGTTGTCGGCGAGGAACCCGTCCATGCCGCCGGATGCGTCGATCAGCTTGCCGAAGCAGTGGTCGGCCTTGCCGATCGACTCGAGGCTGGCGCCTGGACCGTGGCGATGAGAATAGTTGTCGTTGTCGGGCAGCGAGAAGAGCAGGAAGTCATAGAGGCCGGCCGCGGCCAGCTCCGCCGCGCAGCAGGCCGAGTATCCGTCCCTGGTGCCGGGGATCGAGCTCGGCTTGCACGGGACCTGGCGGCTGGCATAGAGCTCGCCGTAGAAGAGCTCCGCCGGGCCCCAGGTGTGGTGGCGGAACTTCAGCCGGGTGGCGTCCACCGCGCGGCGCAGCAGGCCGTCGAGTGAGACCTCGTGGCGATGGCGCCCGCGGTAGATCAGAAACGGGGTACTGGCCGTCCGCAGACCGGCATCGTCGAGCGACTCGAACAGCGTCTCGACCTCGGGACTGAGATGGGCGAGGTTCATGTTGTAGACGAGGTCATACAGCGAGCGGAAGATCCCGAAAGCGCGGGTCGCCTCCAGCGAGGACCCGTACTCGACGTAGCGCCGCTCCAGCCGGTGATACCAGTTCATGCCGCTGATCCAGTGGCGATCGGCGCCGACTCCCGTGACCATCTCCGCGGAGGCGACCGGCGTCACCGACGGGAAGCTGGAGACGCAGTCCTCGATCAGCAGGCCGCGATCGACCAGCTTCGCCAGGGTCGGCGCCTGGCCGTTGCCGATCGCCAGCTCGAGCATGTCGCTGCGCAGCGAGTCGATGTATGAGAGGACGAGCTTCTTCTGCATCACTCGCCGCGATCCGGGCGGATGCTCACCGCAGGATGCGCAGGCCCTCGTACTTGCGCTGGGAGCGACGGCGCCGGCCGGCGCCGAGCCAGAGCAGCCCGGCCAGGGCGATCAGCGCCAGCGGGCCGAGCAGGATCGAGAGGCCCGCGATGACGATCGCCGCGACGGTGACGATCAGGCCGATCCCGCCGGCTGCGCCCCCCTCGCGCCGCCCGGCGCCGGCGACGACTCCGGAGACGACGAGCGCCGCGAGCAGCGCGCCGGCTGCGCCCGCGAGGGCGCCGCCGGCGATCGAGATCTGATCGGCGGATGCAGAGAGGCCGCCGGCGAGGGCGCCGAGGACGAGTGCCAGGGCGAGCAGCGCGTTGCGGGCGCCGCTGCCGCTTGGAGCAGGCGCCCCGCAGAGGGCGCCGAGCGCCATGCCGATGCCGAGTGCCTGACAAATGCCGAAGAACAGATCCATGCCGACCGACAAATTAGCCTAGGGGCATGGCGGAGCCGCCCCACAGGCGCAGGGCCCACACCAGCGCCCGCGACCTGGAGCGCTACGCGAGCCTGTTCTCGGCCCGCACCAGGGTGATGCGCTCCTCGGCGATGCGCGACCTGGTGGCGATCACGGCCCGGCCGGAGGTGATCTCGCTCGCCGGCGGGCTCCCCGACACTTCGACCCGCCCGGCTCGGCTTCCCGCTGGTGGTCAAGCCGGCCAGCCAGGGATCCTCCCTGGGGGTCAAGTTCGCCGCGTCGGGCGAAGAGCTGCCGGCTGCGCTGGTCTCGGCGTTCAGCTACGGCGACCGGGTCCTGCTCGAGAGCTTCGTCGAGGGACGCGAGCTGGCGGTCGGGGTGCTGGGCTCGGAGCCCCTGCCGATCGTCGAGGCGATCCCGCAGGAGAGCGACGCCTATGACTTCGAGGCGCGCTACGAGATCGGGCGGACCTCCTTCGTCTGCCCGGCAGAGCTCGGTCGGCAGGAGGGGGAGGCGGTGACCGAGGTCGCCTCGGGCGCCTATGAGGCGCTCGGCTGCGCGGGCTTCTCCAGGGTCGACGTGATGCTCGGGGCCGGCGGCCCGCAGGTGCTTGAGGTCAACGCGATCCCGGGGCTGACCGACACCAGCCTGCTGCCGCAGGCGGCCGAGGCGGTCGGGAGGATCCTCGAGCTGGCGCTCGAACGGGGCGCCCTCGCCGCCGGGCGCTGAGGCGGCTACTCCTCGCCCTGGGCGAAGTCCTCGGGGGAGACCTCGTCGAGGAAGTCCTTGAACTTCTCGACCACCTCCTCGGTGTCCTCGACCTCGTGCTCGAACTCGATTGCCGACTCCTCGATCACGTCTTCCGCCGCGAAGATCGGTGCCGAGACCCGCACCGCCAGGGCGAGCGCGTCGGAGGGCCGCGAATCGATGTCCATCTCCGAACCGTTGACCGAGATCGTGATCGACGCGTAGAAGGTGTTGTCGCGCAGCTCGGTCACCGAGACCCGCTCGCACTTTGCATCGAGCTGGTCGAGCAAGTCGGAGAGCAGGTCGTGTGTCATCGGGCGTGGTGTCGAGGCGCCCTGCAGCTTCATCAGGATCGCCGCCGCCTCGGGATGCCCGATCCAGATCGGCAGAAACTTATTGCCGTCGACGGTCTTCAACAGCACGATCGGCTGCTTGCCGACCATGTCGAAGCTGACACCGTAGATCTGCATCTGCTGCAAAGGATCGCTCTCCGGGCGGGGACGAGAACCGATTATAGGTGCGCCCAAAGTGCCGGATACGCTCCGGTAACCTTGGCCGGTGTTGTGGAGGGGGACCCTGCTCGTGGCTGCGCTGATCGTCGTCGGCTCCGCGGCCATACCCGGGCAGGCGTCGGCGGACCTGCCACCCCTGACAGGCGATTACAGGTTCCAGGACTCCCGCGAATCCTCGGTGGCCGGCGGCCCGGCGATCGCCGACGCGGGTGCGGGCAACGCGTTCTCCACCGAGACGGTCGGGTGCCACCCGGCCCGAGTGCTCACTTTCCCGAAGGACAGCGGGGTACAGCTGGGGACCGGGGCCCTGGTTTCCACCAACCATTACTCGCTCGACGTCCTCTTCCGGCTTGCCGACACCTCCGGCTACAAGCGGATATTCGCCCCCGGTTCCGGCGGCGCCTACGCCGCCGACAGCGGCCTCTACGTCCACTCAGGGCTTCTCGACTTCTACGACACCGCCCTTCCTCTCCCTGACGTACTCGGCCCCGCGCCGGCACTCTTCGACAACGCCTATGCAGAGGTGGCGTTCAGCTATTTCAGCTTCGAGCAAACCGCGGCCTACGTCAACGGGATCCGGCAGCTCAGCTACGAGAGCACCCTCACCGCCCAGGCGACCCTGATGAGGTTCTTCAAGGACAACGACACGGGTGGGACGACCGGCGAGGACTCGGCTGGAGCCGTGGCCCGGATCCGTCTCTACAGCGGCACCCTGAGCGCAGCCCAGGTCACCGCGATTTATCGGGCGGGACCCCTCGGCGATCGCTGCCGGCGCGCCACGGTGACGGTGAAGCGCAAGGTGAAGGTCCGCCGGGCGCGCTACCGCAGACTGCTGGTCCTCACCGGGATCGACGCCACCTGTCCGCCGGGAGGCAGCCGGTGCGTGGGCGTCGCGGCAGTCGACCCGAGCAAGGGATCCCGGCACAGTGCCGCCCTCTCTCGAAGGGGCGTGCACCTCGGCAGGGTCTCGCTCTCCGTCGCGCCGGCGAGAACCAAGCATGTCCGGGTGAGGCTCTCGCGACGAGCTTCGAAGTCACTGAAGAGGGCCGGCAAGCTGAGAGCTCAGATCGTGGTCAGGCTCACCCCTCCGGGAGGTTTCAGCGGGCGCGCCGAGCGAAACGTGACGATCCGGGCGCCGGGGCGGGCAGGCGCGCGGCGCTAGACAGGATTCGGGGCATGTATCATCTGACACATGGGGGCTGCGTTGCTCTAGACGATGGAATAGAGGCAGACAGGTCTTTCCACCTGGCGGTGCTCTGCTAGCAAGAGTGGGCGATCCTGGACTCGAACCAGGGACCTCTTCCTTATCAGAGAAGCGCTCTGACCGACTGAGCTAATCGCCCCGGAGGGACGGCGATGATAGCGGCCGGCAAGGGGCCGGAGCCGGTCTCAGGAGGCGCGGCGCCGCTCGATCGAGGCGCTGATCGCCCCGACCTCGTCGAGGTCGGCGAAGTGGATCTCGGCGACCAGCTCCCCGGCCCGACGGCGCAGCTTCACCTCGTGCCCGAGGGCCGCCTCCAGACTCTCGGCGGCCTCCCCGATCGCCGCCGCCTCCTCGGCGCTGACCCGAACCGAGGATCTACCGCCTCCCTGCTTTGGCTGGCCAGCCAGCTTGGCCCGTCTCTCCGTCTCCCGCACCGACCACCCGTGGCTGGCGGCGGAGCGCGCCAGGCGGCGGCGATGGTCGTTGCCGCGGACGGTGAGCACGGCGCGGCCGTGACCCTCGCTGAGCTCGCCCGACTCAAGCAGGGAGAGCGCCTCGTCGGGCAGGTCGAGCAGGCGGATCAGGTTGGAGACGGCAGGACGGCTCCGCCCGACCCGGCGAGCGAGGTCCTCCTTGGAGAGGCCGAGGTCCTCGACCAGAGCGGCGCAGGCGCGTGCCTCCTCGATCGGGTTGAGGTCCTCGCGGACCATGTTCTCGATCAGCGCGGTCTGCAGTCGCTCGGCCTCGCCGGAGTCGCGGATCACCGCCGGCACCCGTTCGAGGCCGGCCTGCTGCGCGGCCCGCCAGCGCCGCTCGCCGGCGATCAGCTCATAGCTCCCGTCCGTCAAGGGGCGGACCAGGAGCGGCTGGACGACGCCGCTGACCTCGATCGAGGAGGCGAGGCCGGCGAGCGCCTCGGGGTCGAACTTGGTCCGCGGCTGGCTCGGGTTCGGCTTGATCAGCGAAACCGGCAGTTCCCGCAGCTCGGAGTCTTCGGAGCCGGGCTCGGGCAGGATCGCCGCCAGCCCGCGGCCGATGCCGCGCTGCTCAGCCACGCTCGGCCACCTCCCTGGCAAGCTCGCGATAGGCGATCGAGCCGCGCGAACGCGGAGCGTGCTCGATCACCGGCGTGCCGTAGCTGGGCGATTCGGCGAGCTTGACGCTTCGGGGGATCACGGTTCTGAAGACCAGTTCGGGAAAGTGCTCTCGCAGCTCCCGCTCGACGTCGTGGGAGAGGCGGGTGCGCTCATCGTGCATGGTGATCAGCAGACCCGACAGCTCCAGCGCGGGGTTGAGCTCGCGCCGGATCAGGGTCAGGGTGTCGAGGAACTGGACGAGGCCCTCGAGCGCCAGGTACTCGGCCTGGACCGGGACGATCACACGGTCTGCGGCGGCGAGAGCGTTGACGGTGATCGGCCCCAGGGAGGGCGGGCAGTCGAGCAGCGTGTAGGCGAAACGGTCCCTGACCGGCCCGAGGCGACCCCGGAGCCGGCTCTCGGACCCTTCGATCCGCGGCAGCTCGACGGAGGCGCCGGCGAGATCGCGGGAGGCGGGCACCAGCCAGAGGTTGTCGGGGCCCGCGGGACGAGCCGCCTCGGCCACCGAGACCTCGCCGACCAGGCAGTCGTAGGAGGAGGGGCTCGCCTCGCGGTCCCCGCCGAGGGCGACGGTGGCGTTGCACTGGGGGTCGAGGTCGACGATCAGCGTCTGCTGCCCCGCCGCGGCGACGCAGGCGGCCATGTTGACCGTCGTCGTCGTCTTGCCGACGCCGCCCTTCTGGTTGGCGATCGCGTAGACAGCGCCCATCGCTATCCACGCAGCCCCTGGTTGCCATCGCAAGCCATCCGCCGCCAGCTTAATCAGGGTGGCGGCGCGCTTCCGAAGCCCCACGCGGGCGTTTCTTCGCCAGCCCGGGGCGGCGGGGCAACCGCTCGGGGGTGGGCCCGGCCTTGCGCAGGATGTGCAGGTGGCGATGGCGGCTCGCGGCGAACGGCGCCACCGCGATCACTGCTTCGGCCCGCATCCCCAGCGACCCCTGAGCCCGGGCCAGCTCGGCCTCCTCCTCAGGGTCGCGCCGGCCCTTCCAGGCGACCAGCGCTCCGCCGTGGCGAAGCAGCGGGGAGGCCAGCTCGGCGAGGGTCGAGAGGCGGCCGACCGCGCGGGCGGTGACCGCGTCGTAGGCCTCGCGGCCCTCGCCCGCGGCCAGCTGCTCGGAACGGCAGCAACGCGCCGAGGCGTTGGCGATCCCGGCCTCGGCCAGGGCTCGGCGGGCGAAGCGGCACTTGCGCTCCACAGACTCGATCAGATCCACCTCCGAGGAGGGCAGGGCCGCGGCCAAAACTATGCCCGGAAACCCCGCTCCAGAGCCAATATCGGCGATTCTTTCGGCCCTGACGAGCTGCTCGACCTCAAGCCCCGAGAGGCTGTCGGCGACGTGCACGTCCCAGGCTCGCCGCGGCTCCGTGATCGAACTCACCGAGGCCGGTTCGACGGCCAGTAGCTCGAGCACCCGCTCGATCGCGAGGCGACCCCGCTCTCCGAGCTCCCGGGTCTCGGGGCGACTCACCCGGACAGCAGCGGAGCGACCATCACGCAGCGGTTGGGCTCGTCGCCCTCGCTGTAGGTCTCGATCCCGGCGCGCTCCTTCAGGTGCTCATGGACCACGCGGCGCTCTTGCGCGCTCATCGGGTCCATCTCGATCGGTTGGTCGCCCGACTCGGCCTGCTCCGCGGCCCGGTCCGCTCTGGCGATCAGGGTCTCGCGACGCCGCTCGCGGTATCCGGCGGCGTCGATCACCACCCGCTTCCGCTCCCGCATGCCGAGGAAAGCCGCCTGGTAACAGAGCAGCTGCAGCGCGTCGATCGTCTGGCCGCGGCGGCCGATCAGCAGGCCGTAGTCCTCGGAGCCCTCGACCGAGGCGATGATCCTCTCCTCGTCCTCGCTCAGCTCGACTTCCCCGTCGAGATCGAGCTCGTCGAGGACGCGCTCGACGAGCTTCCGCACCCGCTCTTGCGGCTCATCCGGCCAGTCGGCATTCTCCGCCACGGCCAGAGCCTAATTGCTCTGAGAGAGCCTGGCGCAAGGACCTTTTCCCGCTTGTCACATCCCATGACAGGATCCGCCCACCTACGACGCCCGGTCAGCGCCGCTTTTTCTTCTTCTTCGGCGGCGGAGGCGGCTTCGCCGCGGCGGCGGCCACCGCGGGTGGGGCCGTGGGCGCCGGGACCACTCGCTGAATCACGTACTGCTGGCCGATCGTCCAGACGTTGGTGGTGATCCAGTAGAGGACGAGGCCGGCGGGAAAGCTGATGATGAAGGGGACGAAGACGAACGGCAGCACCATCATCATTCTCTTCTGGGTCTTGTCAGCGGTCACCGACATGACCAGGCCGGAGATCAGCTGGGTGCCAACGTAGAGCACCAGGAGGACTGCCAGGACCCACCCCGCGGCCGCGGCGGTCAGGTCGGGGATGAACAGGAACGATGCCTGGTCGCCGCAGTGGCCGGCGGAGCAGCCGATGTCCGCCGGGAGCTCGTGGCGGAGCGTGTAGAACAGGGTGATGAAGACCGGCAACTGCGCCAGCAGCGGGATGCAGGAGGCGAACGGGTTGACGTTGTTCTCCTGGTAGAACTTCATCATCTCCTGCTGCATGCGCTGGCGGTCGTTCTTGTACTTGGCCTGAAGCTCCTTGATCTGGGGTTGGAGCGCCTGCATCGCTCGCATCCCCTTCAGCTGCTTGTAGGTGAGGGGGATCAGCACGGCCCTGGTGACGATCGTCAGGGCGATGATCGCGCCGCCCCAGCTGAGACCGACCGAGTCATGGAAAAACTGAAGGACGCCGTTGGCGATGTTGATCAGCGGCTGCAGGACGTTGGCGAAAAGCGGCGTCATCTCGCCCTGGCCTCGCCGTGGTGGGCGGCGGGATCGACCGGACCCGTCCGCAAGGTGAAGCGGGCGGGCACCGGGTCAAAGCCGCCGCGGCTGAACGGGTTGCAGCGCAGCAGGAGCCAGGCGGCCAGCGCCGAGCCCCGAAGGACGCCGAAGCGGCGGATCGCCTCGGCCGCGTAGGCCGAACAGGTCGGCTCGTAGCGGCACCGTCGCGGCATTGACGGCGAGATCCATCGCTGGTAGGCGCGGATCGGCGCCAGCAGCAACCGTTTCACGTCGAACGCTCTCCGGCCGCCGAGTCGCCGCTCAGCGCCTCCTCGATGCAACGCCGCACCGCGTCGGATCCGCCTTCCGCGACCAGCGGGCCGATCTCCGGCCTGGCGACCAGGACGAAGTCGTGCTCGGCCGGCAGCTCATCGGCCAGGCCCCAGAACGCCTCCCGGAGGGCGCGCTTCACCCGGTTGCGATCGACCGCGCCGCCGACCTTACGGCTGACCGAGACGCCGAGGCGAAGATCGGCGGCATCCCCCTCGCTGCGGGGAAAGCTGTAGAGGACCAGATGGCGTGTCGCGCACGAGGTCCCTTCGCGATAGACGCGGTCGAAATCCCCGCTTCGTGACAGCCGCCGGCGCTTCCGCGCCCCGGCGTCGCCCCCTGCCATCGTTACGCGGTGAGGCGCTTGCGGCCCTTGCGGCGGCGGCGCTTGATGATCGCCCGGCCTCCGCGAGTGCGCATGCGGGCGCGGAACCCGTGCGTCCGGGCTCGCTTCCGCTTCTTCGGCTGGTAGGTGCGTTTCATCGGTCGGTGTCGCGGCAGTATACGGACGCGCCGAGCGGCCGTCTCGCGGTCCTCTCGGCGGCCTCTGAATCTTTTCTTCGGCATTTGCGGAAGGGGGGATCAGGCGTGTTCGAGGCGGCGCTATGGTCGCCTCGGCTCGACCACGATCGCCCTTCACGAGGGCATCGGGCAAAGACAGAGTCAGACCGACGGAAGGGCAACCCGAGTGCAGGAATTTCCGGATCCACCGAGCCCCGGCGGTCAGGCCGGTGGGGGCTTCGAGGGGGATCTGGCGGAGATCTGGCCAGAGGTTCGGGCCCGTCTGCGGGTATCGGTCCCGGAGACGACCTTCCGCATCTGGCTGGAGCCGCTTCAGCCCCTCGGCGTGCGCGGAGGTAGCCTGCAACTAGCCGCGCCCGACGGGATTCGGACCTGGACCGAGCGGCGCTACGGCGGGCTGATCCGGGAAACCCTGGCCGAGGTCGACGGACGGCTGACCGCGGTCAGCTTCTCTGCCCCGGCCGAGAGTGGAGCTGGAGACATCGGGAGCCCGCCCCACCATGAGGTCGCGCTCAACCCGCAATACGTGTTCGGGCGTTTCGTGATCGGCCACGGAAACCACCTGGCCCACGCCGCGGCGCTCGCCGTGGCCGAGGCTCCGAGTGAGGCCTACAACCCGCTCTTCCTGCACGGGCCGCCCGGGCTCGGCAAGACCCACCTGCTCACCGCGATCGCCAACTACCTGACCGATCACGCTCCCGAGCTCAACGTCCGCTACACCACCGCCGAGAGCTTCACCAACGAGTTCGTCGCCTCCCTGCAGTGCTCCGGGACCGATGTGTTTAAGAGCCGCTATCGCGACCTCGACGTGCTGCTGATCGACGACGTCCAGTTTCTCGAGGGAAAGCATCACACCGAGGAAGAGTTCTTCCATACCTTCAACGCGCTTTATGAGTCCGGCAGCCAGCTGGTCCTCTCCGCCGATCGCATCCCCGCCGAGCTGTCCGATCTCGCCCGGCGGCTTCGCGACCGCTTCGAATGGGGCCTGACCGTCGAGGTGGGGGCGCCCAACCTGGCGATGCGCCTGGCGGTCCTTCGACGGCTCGTGAGGGAGGCCGGAATCGAGATCGCTGATCGGGAGGCGCTCTCCGAATTGGCCCGCAGGATCGACGCCAACGTCCGCCAGTTGAACGGAGCGCTCACCAGAGCCGTCGCCCACGCCTCGCTGCTGGCCAGACCGCTGAGCCGGGAGTTGGTCGCCTAAGTCATCCCGCCGTCCGGAGAGGGCTCCCCGAGGGTGAACGCCGAGGAGATTCAATTCCGCGTCGCAGAGGCCTACGGAATCTCCCGGGCCGAATTGGTCGGGCCCGGGCGCTCTGCCACCCCGCTCCGGGCCCGGCAGGTCGCGATCTACCTGACCAGGGAGTCGACCGACCTCTCCTTGCCTCAGATCGGCCGACTCTTCGGCGGCCGCGACCACTCGACCGTGCTCAACTCGATACGTCGGGTCGAAGCAACTGCGGCCGCGGACCCGCGATTGCAGAGCCGGCTC
>JBBRHQ010000036.1:0-14843 GCA_038222365.1 Solirubrobacterales bacterium | reverse complement strand
GGGGCGAGGTAGGCGGCGGTGCCGACGACCGATCCGACCTGGGTGATCCGGGTCTGCTCTGCCGCCCGGGCGATCCCGAAGTCGGTCAGCTTGACGAACATCTCGCCCCCGCCGCCGGCCGGGCCACCGTCGATCATCAGGTTTCCCGGCTTCACGTCGCGGTGGATGATCCCCCGCTTGTGGGCGTAGTCGAGGCCGGCGCAGGCCTGAATCCCGATCTCGATCGTGGTCGTGGCGTCGAGCGGGCCGTGGCGCTGGAGCAGCTGCGCCCCGGAGCGACCCTCGACGAACTCCATGACGATGTAGTGGCGACCTTCGTCGGCGCCATGGTCGTAGACTTGGACGATGTTGGGGTGGATCAGCTTCGCCACCGACAGCGCCTCCCGCCTAAAGCGGGCAACGAAGCGGTCGTCGTCCGAGAGGTGCTCGGCGAGGATCTTCACCGCCACGGTGCGCTCGAGGATCAGGTCGGTCGCCCGGTAGACGTTCGACATGCCCCCCGACCCGAGCCGGTCACCGATCTCGTAGCGCCGCGAGAGCGCCCCCGCTTCCATCAGCCTCTCCGCTTCGCTTTTCCGGGCCCGACCCCGCCCGAGCCACCGCCGGTGGTCGGTGGTGCCGTCGTCGTGGTTGTCGGCCCGGTCGGCGTCGTCGTCGGCGGCTTCGGCGCGCTCGTCGTCGTGGTCGCCTGCGTCTCGTCGGTGGTCGGCTCTGACCTGGTCGTCTGCTTCGTGCTCTCCTTGCTCTGGGTCGTCTCCTCGGTTGGGATCGAGAGCGTGTCAGAAGTGATCTCCGTGGTCGTCTCGATGCAGCTCGCGGTCACCGACTGCAGCCTCGCGGCGCCCTCGCCGAGCGCCCGGCGGAGCTTCGGGTCGACGCTGCTCGGAAGCTCGGTGACCTGGCGGCGGACCTGATTCGCGGCGCTCTCGGCCTCGCTGCAGTTGCCCGCGGCGTTGAGCGACTTGATCTGGTCGAGGTTGATGAGGATCTCCTTGGCGGTGTCTCCGGGAAGCAGGTTGTCGCTCGAGCTGCCGCAGGAGACCAGCGCCAGGGCGGCTGCGAGACCGGTGGCGAAGACCAGGATATGGGGGGCGAATCGAGTCACGGGGCGAGTCTAGAGAGGAGTCATTGGCCGGCGTAAAGGCGTTCGGCGAGGTGCTTTGGGAGGCCGCTTTCGAGGATCGGACGGGCCGCCTCATCGACGTCGTATTCGACCCGGTGGAATATCGCGGCGGGCTCGGCGGTGTCGAGCTCGAGCCACGCTGCCCTGGGGTCGCCGTCGCGGGGCTGCCCGACGCTGCCGGGGTTGAGCAGCCACCTGCCCTCGGCCAGGTCCACCGTGAACCCGGCGGGCGCCTGGGCGCCCCGGGTCACCGTGCCCTCTCCCTCGCCGTCACCGTCGGCGCCGACGAAGTAGAGGGCGACATGGGAGTGCCCGATCAGGCTGATCCTTTCGGGCTGGAGCTGCATGCACTCGGAGGCCTGATCGGCGGAGAGCACGTACTCCCAGACCGGGTCCCGGGGGGAGGCGTGGAAGATCGCCATTCCGGACCTCAGCCCGGACGGGGACAGGGGGCGCAGCATCTCGATCGTCTCCGGCGCTGCGTTCTCGATCGTCCAGCGGACCGCGTCGGCGGCGGCGGCCGAGAAGGAGGAGATGTCGAGCTGGCCGAGCACCGCGAGGTCGTGATTGCCGATCAGGCAGATCTCGCAGCGCTCCCGGACCAGCTCGGCGCAGGGGTCGGGCTGGGCTCCATAGCCGACGACGTCCCCTAGGCACCAGATCTCCTCGATCGCCTCCTCGCGATTGTCGATCGCCGCGAGGACGGCCTCGAGGGCCGGCAGATTCGAGTGGATGTCGCTGATCACCGCTGCGCGCATGGCCCTTCGGCCGGCTTCCCGAAGGATTTACGGGGCCCGGCCAGACCCCGCCGACCGGGCCAGGGGGCCGTCTATCGTAGAGATGAGTGGCCGTGCGCACCCACCCGATCCGCCGGCCGGCAATGGCGCTTGCCGCGGTCGCGTTGGCGGCGGTCGCGGTGGCCGAGATCGCCGCCTGGCTGATCGGTCCCCACGGCGGGGTGATCGAGCCCGATCGGGTCTCGGCCGGCTCCTACTTCAGCACGGCGCAGCTCGACCGCGCGGCCGACTTCAACGGCCCGCAACGCTGGATCGGACTGGGCGGCCTCGCCGTGCAGCTTGCCGTGCTGGCGCTTCTCGCCCTCTGGCGACCACGCCCGATGCGGCGTGCCCTGGCGCTCTCCGCGCGCCGCCCCTGGGTCGGCGCGGCCGTCGTCGCCGCGGCGATCTCGCTGATCCTGGTGATCGCCGGCCTGCCGCTGGCGGCGATCGGGCACGACCGCGCTCGCGACTTCGGCCTCTCCACCCAGTCGCTCTGGCCGTGGCTCTCCGATCAGCTCCGCTCGGCGGCGATCGCCGCGGCGCTGGCCGCGCTCGGGGGAGTGGCGGCCCTGGCCCTGCTGCGCCGGCTCGGGCGACGCTTCTGGATCGGCGGGACAGTGCTGGTGATCGCCTATGCGCTGATCATCACCTGGCTGGCGCCGGTCCTGCTGGCCCCGGTCTTCAACGACTTCGAGCAGCTCCCGAAGGGGCCGACGCGGGCTCAGGTGCTGCGGCTGGGCCGCGAGGCGGGGGTCAGCATCGGCCAGGTCTACCGGGTCGATGCCAGCCGCCGCTCAACCACCCTCAATGCCTACGTCGACGGCCTGGGAACGAGCAAGAGGGTGATCATCTACGACAACGCGATCCGGGAGCTGAGTCGGGCCGAGCTGGGCTCGATCATCGCCCACGAGCTGGGCCACGTGAAGCGCGACGACGTCGTCCACGGCATCCTCTTCGTCGCGCTGATCGCGCCCCTCGGAGTGCTGTTCGTGCAGTTGATGAGCTTCTCCCTCGCCCGGCGAAGCGGCGACCAGATCGGCTCGCCCGGTGTGATCCCGGCACTCGCCCTCTCCGTGGCGCTCGCCACCCTGGTCCTGGGAGTCCCGGGGAACCAGCTCTCGCGCCGTGTCGAGGCCCGCGCCGACAGCTTCGCCCTCGAGCTGACCCGCGACCCGGCCGCCTTCATCGCCATGCAGAGGCGCCTGGCCTCGACCAACCTCTCCGAACCGGACCCTCCGGGTCTTCTGCACTTCCTCTTCGGGACCCATCCGTCGACGATCGAGCGGATCGGCGCCGCGGTCGCCTACCGGCGCGAGGCGGGGGCGGGAAGGCCTACTGCTCGCCCGGATACTCGGGCAGGCTCTTGATCCCCTCCCGGGTGCTCCACTTCGAGTAGTTGTCCTCGAGGGCATCGATCAGCTCTCGCATGAACCGCGGCGCGAGCGCGACCCGGGACACCACCACTCCGGGCACCTCGTCCTCTTCGATCTCGTGGTCGACGCGGGCGAAGGTGATCGTGAACTCGTAGTCCGAGTGGCTGACGTTGGCGAAGTTCGCATAGACGCCGGCCATCTGCTCGGGCGAGCTGTGAATGTTGATCTGGCGCTCGCTGTGCTCTTCCTCAGGCATCTGTCTCCTCTCTTGCGAGCTCTCCGTGCGCCTAGTATCGCAGCGCTCCCTCGCTCCAGCCCGAACCGATGAAGACCACCCTGCTCACAGTCGGTCCCACCAAGCCCCCGTTCGCCGACGACGTCGCCCACTACCGCAAGCTGCTGGGGCGCTACCAGGCGATCGAGCTGATCGAGGTTCGCGACGGTCGTGACCTGCTGCGAAGGCTTCCGGGCGATGGCCGAGTGGCGGCGATCGACGCCGGCGGGCGCGGAATGGACTCGCTGGAGTGGAGTCGCTGGCTCGATCAGCGAAGGCTCGAGGCACGCGATCTCTGCCTCCTGCTCGGCGGCCCGACCGGGATTCCCGGTGAAGCGCTCGCCGCCGCCGACGAGCTGATCTCGCTCGGGTCGCAGACGATGGCCCACCAGCTCGCCCGGGTGATCGTCCTCGAGCAGCTCTTCCGCGCCTCGAAGATCCTCGCCGGAGAGCCCTACCACCGCTGAACGTACGATCTAGCCGATGCCCGAGACCAGCACCGATTCGGTTCAGGAGCTGCGCGCCGCGGTCGAGCGTGCCGCCGGCTCGGTGCGCGGGGAGGATTCCGCAGCGGCGCCGAGGCCCTCGCTGGAGCGCCCGCCGAAGCCCGAGCTCGGGGATTACAGCTCCAACGCGGCGATGCTGCTGGCGGCCCCGATGGGGCGCAACCCGCGCGAGGTCGCCGAGGCGCTCGCCACCGCGCTGCGCGTGGACCTCGCGGAGAGCCTCCAGCGGATCGAGGTGGCGGGGCCGGGCTTCGTCAACCTCTTCCTCGCCGATGCCTGGTTCGAGCGGGCGATCGACGGCCTCGCCGAGGCCGGAGAGGGGCTCGGCGCCCGGCGGACCTCGAATCCCGAACGGGTCCTGGTCGAGTTCGTCTCCGCGAATCCGACCGGCCCGCTGACCGCCGCCGGCGGCCGCCACGCCGCCTTCGGCGACGCGGTTGCCTGCCTTCAGGCAGCGATCGGGCACGAGGTCGGGCGCGAGTACTACGTCAACGACCAGGGTGGCCAGATCGAGCGCTTCGCCGCCTCGATCGCTGCTGCGATGAGCGGCGGGCCGCCGCCGGAGGACGGCTATGAGGGCGCCTACATCGGCGAGCTGGCCGAGCAGCTCGCGGCGGAGGGGGTGAACCCCGCGGATCTCGACGCAGTCGGTCGTTTCGGGGTCGAGCGCAACCTCCAGCAGATCCGGGCATCGCTGCACCGCTACGGAGTCGATTTCGACACCTGGACCTCGGAGCGCCATATTCACGAGACGGGCAAGGTCGCAGCCGCCCTCGAGCGCCTCCGGGACGGCGGGCACACCTACGAGAGCGAGGGGGCGCTGTGGCTGCGCACGACCGAGTTCGGCGACGACAAGGACAGGGTCCTGCTGCGCGCCGACGGCTCGCCGACCTACTTCGCCGGTGACGTCGCCTACCACTGGGACAAGCTCGCACGGGGCTACGAGAGCCTGATCGACGTGCTCGGCGCCGATCACGGCGGGCACATGACCAGGATGAGGGCGGCGATCGAGTGCCTCGGCCGCTCGGGGGAGGTCTTCGAGGTGGTGCTGATGCAGCTGGTCCACATCGTCGACCGCGGCGAGCGCTCGCAGATGTCGAAGCGAAGGGGGGAGTTCGTGGCGCTCGACGAGCTGGTCGACGACATCGGCGTCGACGCGACCCGGTTCTTCATGCTGCAGCGAAGCCATGAGACGACGGTCGACCTCGACCTCGACCTGGCACGCCGGGAGTCGAGCGAGAACCCGGTCTACTACGTCCAGTACGCGCACGCGCGTATCTCCAGCATCCTGCGCAAGGCCGAGGAGGCCGGAGCGAGCCCCTATCGGGCCGGCGCTGCGGCGCCGCGGCGCACTGCACCCCTGGAGCCCGCGGAGCGCATCCTGGTGAAGCGCATGCTCGAGCTTCCGGGAGAGATCGCCGAGGCGGCCGATCGCCGCGCTCCACACCGGCTCTGCACCTACGCGACCGCGGTCGCGGCCGACTTCCACGCCTTCTATCGCGATTGCCAGGTGCTCGGCGCCGAGGGTGAGGGGGCGGAGGCCTCGCGGCTGCTGCTCTGCCTTCTGGCGCGCCGGACGATTGCCCGGACCCTGGAGTTGCTCGGGATCTCGGCGCCGGAGCGGATGTAAGGCGGCAGACTCCTTTCAATCCCGCCTCCGGCAAGGGTGCGGCCGGGGTGCGCCGAAAGAAGTGCCGATGGGAGTCTTCAGCCGCCTCCGGCCACTGCGTTCCCGCCGCCGCGCCGCCCAGGCGATCCGTAGCGCGGAGCAGCTCGCCGAGGAAACGGGTCTGCCGCTGCTGCTGCAGGCGCCGGAGAGCGCCCTCGCCGCCGGGGAGGAGGGCAACCCCTCCCCGTCGCTGAGCCGAGGCCAGCTGGAGACCGCCCGCTCGCTGATCACCAGCCTGCCCTCTCTGACCGAAGGCGACTCGCCGGGCTCGATTTTCGTCTCGGAGGGGATCGACGCGGGCGACGGAGTCTCCCCGGCGCTGGCCCTGGCCACGGTCTCCGCGCTCGACGGGCGCCGCACCCTCCTGGTCGAGGTCGATTTCAGGCGGCGCCTCATGTCGGCGGGGCTGAGGCTCGAAGGCTCGCCGGGCATCGGCGATTATCTCAACCGCGCGGCACACCCGCAGCTGCTTTTGCAGGCGCTTGCGCTCGAGGGCCGCGCCGCGGGCAACGGGGCCGGCAGCCTGGTGTTCATCGCCGCCGGCGAGGGCAGCCCCGATCCGATGCCGGCCCCGACCTGGGAGCGGTTTCGCCACTTCCTCGCCAAGGTGACCAGGGCGTATGACTTCGTCGTGCTCGCGGGCGAGCCGATGCTGGCGCCCTCCCAGCCCAGCCAGCTGATCTCGCTGGTCGACGCGAGCATCGTCTGCGTCCGGCCGGCCGCGGTCAGCCTCGAGCGGGCTCGGCAGGCCGCGGCGGCGGCGCACCGCTGGTTCCCGCGCACCGTCAGCCTGGTCACCACCACCGGCTGAGGATCCCGTCCTCTACAGGTCGTACCGCGCCAGGTCGGACTCGAGTCGCGCGGCATCCTCGCCGTGTGGCGCTTCGGCCGGTTCGCCCCCTTCGCCGCGGCGGCGCCACCGGAGCACGCCGAGCGCCAGCGCCACCACCCCGATCAGGAAAGCGAGGATCGGGACGAGATAGGCGGAGAGGTCGAAGCCGGAATCGCCGGGCACGGCGAGTACCTCCTTGCCGTATTCGGCCACCAGGGCGTCCTCGATCTGCTGCTTCGATCGGCCCGCGACGATCAGCCGGCGGATGAATGCTTTCTCGCGCTCGGCCTGGGGGGAGGTCGAGAGCTCCAGCAGGGTGCCGCAGATCGGGCACATCACCTCGTCCTCGATGTCGGGCAGCGAGGCGCGCGATGAGGCGTCGGCCGTGACCGGTGAGGCGAGCAGCCCGAGGAGGATCGCGACCAGGATGGCGGCTCGCCTCATCGCCTTGCCCCCCCTGCCGAGATCAGCGGCGCGACGAACTGCTTCAGGTAGGCGTCGGTGACCGGGCCCCGGCGCAGCAGCCGCAGCCGGCCACCCGGATCGACGAGGAAGCTCTCGGGGACCCCGGTCGTCCCGTAGTCGGAGGCCGCCCCGCCGTCGCCGTCGCGCAGCTGCGGATAGGTGAGCCTGAACTCGCGGACGAAGCTGCGCCCGTCCCCGCTGAGGTCGCGGGTGTCGATCCCGAGGACGGTGAACCGCGAGCTCCCGTGGCGATCCTGAAAGGCCTGGAGGGCCGGCGACTCCTGCCGGCAGGGGGGGCACCACGAGGCCCAGAAGTTGACCAGCACCCACTTCCCACGCTGCTCGGCGAGCGAGCCCTCGCCCGACCCGTCGAGCCGGGGCAGGCTCCCGGCCGGCGCCGCCGAACCGACCTCCGCTCCGGAGGCTCCCTTCTTGGAGAGCCCGAAGGCGAGCAGGCCGACCACGGCGAGCACGGCGATCACCGCGAGGAAGGGTTTGGTGCCCATCGCATCACAGCGTAGATATGCCGCCCATCCGCCGGGCCCTCACCCGTAGAATCCGCCAGGCGCGGACGTAGCTCAGCTGGTAGAGCGCGAGCTTCCCAAGCTCGAGGTCGCGGGTTCGAGACCCGTCGTCCGCTTCGCGGATCTGCGCACGCGTCCCGCCCTCCCGGGCCCTGTTTCAGGCTCGGCGCATCGGGTAGGCAGCCCTCAGCGCAGAGAAGGAGATACAGCGGGCCCCTGGGGGAGGTGGCTTCCCGCTGTAGCCAAAAAGGAGGTTTCAGATGGTCCGTCAGCACAGACCGCGCGTCGCCGCCGCGCTGCTCGTGGTCAGCTTTACCGTCGTGGCGCTCACCGGGGCCGGCATCGCCCTCAGTAGCGGGGGAGGGAAGGGGAAGATCAGGCCGGTGCGGCGTTCGGACGCCGGCGCGACCCGCCTGGCGAAGTCAATATTCCAGGGCAACAAGCACAATCTGGTGCGGGCCAAGTTCGTCACGGTCCCGCCCGGCCACCGCCCGGTGGGGATCTCGCACGCGCCGCTGGCGGGCTTCCCGCGCCGCGGCCATTCCTTCGCGATCCTCAGCACCGGCTGCGCGCAGCTGGCGAATAACCCCAACAAGTCACGGGCTTCGGGGTGCAGGGACGGCGGCGTCCGCGTTCGCGGTGCCCGCGATGTGACGATCTGGCGGATCCGGGTCCGGGTGCCGGAGGGGGCCAACTGCCTCTCCTTCCGCTTTAAGTTCCTCTCGGAGGAGTATCCGGAGTTCGTGGGCAGTCGCTTCAACGACGCCTTCATCGCCGAGCTCAGCCACGCTCCGAGATGGAGCGCGTCGGACAACCGCAACCCGGTGATCCGCGCCCCCGGCGACTTCGCCAAGACGGGGAACGGCAAGCTGGTCAGCGTCAACGGCGCCGGCGTCGCCCGGGTTTCGAGAGGAAGGGCGAGGGGCACGACGTACGACGCGGCGACCAGGAAGCTCCGCGCCTCGACACGGATCAGGCCCGGCAAGCACCTCCTCTACCTGTCGATCTTCGATCAGGGAGATCGACAATACGACTCGGCCGTCTTCGTCGACCGGCTGATCGTGCGTCACTCCGACAGCTGCCATTCCGGGCTGGTCGGTACGAAGTAGCGCCTCACCCTCGTTCTCAGGCAAGCGATTGACTGCGCCGTGGCCCGGCGCAGCTGTCGCTTGCCTGGACGCGACCACCATCGATTCGCCGAATCGTCCAAACCGACCTCGCCGAATTCGACATCGATCTGTGACACATATCACGGCGTAGTGATAGGCTGCCACCCGTGGTGCGACGGATTTGGCGTGGAGCGGGAGGATTGGTGCTTGCGGGTGCGATGCTCGCGGCTGCGCCCGCGGCGCAGGCCGACCACGGTCCCGTTAAGCGTCTCGCCGACGGAGTCGAGCGGATCACCTACGACGTCGGCCCGATCGACGTCACACCGGGGCAAAACCGGATCTCCTACCGGACGATCACCGGTGCCGACCGGCCGCAGGAGAACGGCTGGATCGTCCGCATGAAGCCCGACTTGGTCTGGTCAAGCGGGCCGCGCAAGGGCCATGCGCCGAGATCCGACCACGTCATGTTCCACCACGGGGTTTGGATCAACATTTCAACCGGTGACCTCTTCGCCGCCACCGGCGAGGAGAAGACGATCATGGAGTTCCCGGATGGGTACGGCTACCGCTACAAGACCAGCGACGGCTGGCTGCTCAACCACATGCTCCACAACCTGACCTCGCAGTCGATGAAGCTCGACATCCGCTACACGATCGACTTCATCCCCGACAGCTCGCCCGCGGCGGCCGCCATTACCCCGGTCCGCCCGATATGGATGGATGTCGAAGCCGGCAGGATCTACCCGGTCTTCGATGTGCACAAGGGCTCCGGGGGCAAGGACGGCAAGTTCAGCTACCCGCGCGACGACCCGAACGCCTACCCGGCGGGCGTTCACAAGAACCAACGGACCCTGAACAGCGACGGCGTCCTGATCTCCACCGCCGGCCACGTCCACACCGGGGGCCTCTACACCGATCTCTCCCTGAACCGCCCCGGCGCCAAGTACGCGGGGCCGAGGTGCAACACGAAGCATCGTGTCGAAGCGCGCCGCGCCTGCTGGGAGACAGCGCCGCGGGTCAAGGGGAGCCATGTCCACCTCTTCCGCTCCCACGCCAAGTACTTCGAGCCGGGGGGGCCGATCTCCTGGGACGTCGCGATGAAGGGCACCCGGCCCGACTGGATGGTGCAGGTCAAGAAGGGCGACACGCTCGATATTGAGGCGACCTACGAGACCAAGATCGCCTCCTGGTATGAGTCCATGGGGATCATGGTCGTCTACTGGGCCCCCGGCGCCGAGAACGGCCGCGACCCCTACCAGACCAAGGTCGACTACCCGGGCCAGGTGACCCACGGCCACCTGCCTGAGAACAACTTCCATGGCGGCCGAGCCACCAATCTGCCCGACCCGCGCAAGCTCCGCTCGGGCGCTACCAGCGGCGATCCCTTCCTGGTCAGCGGCTTCAGCTACGGCGCCGGCGACTTCCGCATCCCGGGCGCCGAGGGCCGTCCGCCGGTGGTCAAGAAGGGTCAATCGCTGACCTTTGAGCTGGCCGCCCCTGACGCCGCCCGCGAGGAGTGGCACTCGCTGACCTCCTGTGCGGCGCCGTGCAATGGCACGACCGGGATCGCCTACCCGATTCCCAACGGCAAATGGCAGTTCGACTCCGGGCAGCTGGGCGACCTGAACGGGCGGGCCGACCCGCCGACGGTCGGACGCACCACCTGGTCGACGCCAAAGCAGCTCCCGGTCGGCACCTACACCTACTTCTGTCGCATCCACCCGCTGATGCGCGGCGCGTTCCGGGTCGTCAACTAAGTGCGCCGGGTTAGCGCCGCGGGTCGTCTGGGGCTTGCGGTCGCGGGCCTCACGTTCATGGCCGCTCCCGCGGCGCAGGCCGATCACGGTCCCGCCAAGCGTCTGGCCGACGGGGTCGAGCGGATCACCTACGACGTTGGTCCGCTCGATGTCGATCCGGGCCAGAACCGGATCGCCTACAGGACGATCTCCGGTGCCGACCGGCCGTCGGAGAACGGCTGGATCGTGCGGATGAGACCCGATCTCGTCTGGGCCAGCGGCCCGCGAAAGGGCAAGGCTCCGCGATCCGACCACGTCATGTTCCACCACGGCGTCTTCCTCAACCTCTCGCGCCAAGACGCCACTTCGGGATTCCCGGAGCGGTTCATGGGAACGGGCGAGGAGAAGACGATCATGCAGTTCCCGGAGGGCTACGCCTACCGTTACAACACGAGCGATGTCTGGTGGCTCAACCACATGATCCACAATCTGACCGCCGAGCCGATGAAGCTCGACATCCAGTACACGGTCGACTTCATCCCCGACAGCTCGCCCGCCGCCGCCGGCATCACCGGCGTCCGCCCGATCTGGATGGACGTCGAGAACGGCAGCAACTATCCGGTCTTCGATGTCCACCGGGGCTCGGGCGGCAAGGACGGCAAGTTCACCTACCCGCGTGACGCCTCCGACCCGTATCACGGGGGCCCCGCGAAGAACCAGTGGACAGTCGACCGCGACGGCGTCCTCGTCTCCACCGCCGGCCACGTCCACACCGGCGGCCTCTACACCGACCTGTCCCTGAGCCGCCCCGGCGCCAGCTACGCCGGGCCGAGGTGCAAGACGAAGCATCGGACGGCGGCGCGCCGCGCCTGCTGGGAGAAGGCGCCGAGGGTCAAGGGCAACCACGTCCACCTCTTCCGCTCCAACGCCAAGTACTACGAGCCCGCCGGTCCGGTCTCCTGGGATGTCAGCATGAAGGGGACGCGCCCGGATTGGCTGGTCCAGGTCCACAAGGGTGACACCCTCTCGACCCAGGCGACCTACGAGACCAAGCTCGGATCCTGGTATGAGTCGATGGGGATCATGGTCGTCTACATGGCCGACGGCACCGGAGGACGGGACCCCTACAAGACCAAGGTCGACTACCCGGGCCAGGTAACCCACGGCCACCTGCCGGAGAACAACGTCCACGGCGGCCGAGCGACCGACCTGCCCGATCCCCGCAAGCTCCGCTCGGGCACGAGCAACGGAGACCCCTTCCTGATCAGCGGCTTCAGCTACGGCGCGGGCGACTACCGGAGTCCCGGGGCCGAGGGCCGTCCGCCGGTGGTCTAAAAGGGCCAATCGCTGACCTTCGAGCTTGCAGCTCCCGACGCGGGACGGGAAGAGTGGCACTCGCTGACCTCGTGCTCGGCGCCCTGCAACCGCTCGACCGGGATTGCCTACCCGGTCCCCAACGGCAAGTTCCGTTTCGACTCGGGGCAGCTCGGCGACGTCACCCCCGCTGTCGGGCGCCGCACCTGGTCGACGCCAAAGAGCCTCCCGATCGGCACCTACACCTACTACTGCCGCATCCACCCGCTGATGCGCGGCGCCTTCCGAGTCGTCAAATAGGTGAGTTTGCCGGCGCGGTGTTAGCGCCGGCACATGCATGTAAGGCGGCGCAGCCGCCGCAAGGTATTCCGGAAGATCCGGCCCGGTCCACCCAACGCCGGCACATGCATGTCAGGCGACGCCGCCGCAAGTAATTCCGGAAGAGCCGGCGCGGCCCACATGACGCCGGCAGATGCATGTCAGGGCGACCGCAGCCGCCGCCAGCATCAACCGGCCAGGGCTCCGCGGCCCTGACCGGTTGAGCGCCGGGTCCTAGCCTTTGGCCAGGACCTTGGCCTTCATCGACTGGTACTCCTCGGCCGAGATCCCGCCCTTCTCCTTGAGGTCATTGAGCTTGTGCAGCTCGTCGACCTCCGAGGTCCCGGCGGTCTCGCGGACGTACTGGTCGAGGTGCTTCCTCTGATCGGCCTGCTCCTTGATCGCCCGGTCGCGCATTCCGCTGCCGCGAGCGATCAGGTAGATCAGGGCGGTCAGGAAGGGCACGAAGACGAGGAAGAACACCCAGATCGCCTTGCCCCATCCCGAGAGCTCGTGGTCTCGGAAGACGTCGATCAAGATCGTGATCATGATCCAGACCCAGATCACGAACAGGAAGATCTCGAAGACGGTCAGCAGCGCCTGACCAAACGTGTACTCGGCTAATGCCACCTGGTTGGTCCTTTCGGTTTAGTCGTGAAACGAACATGCCGCGCGGCCCGGTGGAGCGGGAAGGCGCAGCCGATACTGGAGGCTACCGGTCCCCGGGGATGGCCGATGACCGGTTCCCAGGCGTTGCCACGGGTACTGTGCGGGCGTGTCCGCGCCGTCGCTGAGCGTCGTCATCGTCGCCCACGACTCGGCGGAGGAGCTGAGCAGCACCCTGCCGGCGCTGATCGCCGAGCTGGAGCGCGGGGACGAGCTGATCGTCGCCGACAACGGCTCGACCGACGCCAGCCTCGAGGTGGTCCGCTCGCTCGCCCCCCGGGCAACGCTGATCGAGTTGGGAACCAACGCCGGCTTTGCGGCGGCCTGTGACGTCGGCGCCGAGCAGGCCTCCGGGGAGCTGCTGGTCGTGCTCAACCCCGACGCCAAGCCGCTGGGGGGGTTTGGGCGGGCTATCCGGCTCCCCTGGGTCGAGGGGCGCGGCTGGGAGGCCTGGATGGCGGCGATCGCCTGTGAGGGCGGCGCCACGGTCAACAGCCTCGGCAATCCGGTCCACTTCACCGGGATCGCCTGGGCCGGTCGGCACGGCGAGCCGATGCCCGGCGAGATCGCGCCCCAGGAGGTGGCGGCAGCCTCCGGCGCCTGCCTGGCGATGCCGCTGCAGCGCTGGCGCGAGGTCGGCGGGTTCCCGGCGCCCTTCTTCCTCTACCACGAGGACATCGACCTCTCGATGCGACTCAGGCTCTTCGGCGGCAGGATCGGGCTGGAGCCGCGCGCCGTGGTCGATCACGACTACAGCTTCGGGGGAGACGAGGAGAAGTGGCGCCGGCTCGAGCGCAACCGCTGGGCTTTCCTGATCCGGGTCTACCCGGCGCCGCTTCTGGCCCTGCTGGCGCCGGCGCTGGCGCTGACCGAGCTGGCCCTGGTCCCGGTCGCGGCGGCGGGTGGCTGGGGTGCCGCGAAGCTGCGCTCCTTGGTGGATCTGGCCGTCTGGATGCCGCGGCTCCTGCGCGAGCGGCGGGCGATCCAGGCCGAGCGGGCGGTCGGCGCGGCCGAGTTCGCGCGCTGGTTGACCCCGGATCTCGGCTCGCCGTTCATCCACCCGATCGCTCGCAGCGCCCCGATCCGGATCGCGCTGCGCGTGTATTGGGCCCTGGTGCGCGCGGCGCTCGGCCGCGGTTGATCTAGCTCGGCTGGTGGGTCGGCCGGATGAGGATCTCGTTGACATCGACGCCCTCGGGCTGCTCGAGAGCGAAGATCACCGCGCGGGCGATGTCGTCGTCGTTCAGCGCCCAGTCTCCGGGACGGTCCTCGAAGAACGGTGTGTCGACCATCCCGGGCTCGATCAGGGTCACCTTGATCGCGGTGTTCTCGTGCATCGTTCGCAACTCGGCCCGGAGCGCCTCTCCCATCGCCGTCGCCGCCCACTTGGTCGCCGAGTAGAGCGAACCGGGGAGCGCCCTGCGGCCGGCGACCGAGCTGGTGATCAGGAAGTGGCCGTCGCCGCGATCGAGCAGGTGGGGGAGGGTGGCGCGGATCGTCAGGGCGACGCCGTAGACGTTGGTGAGGATCATCGAGCGCCAGTGCTCGACCGATTCCTCGAGGAATCCACGCGAGGCGCCGAAGCCGGCGTTGGCGAATACCGCGTCGATCCGCTCGAATTTCTCGAGGGCATCGGCGGTCATTTGGTCCACCTGCTCGGATTCGGTGACGTCGCAGCGGACCGCGAGCGCCCGTTCGTCGCCGCCCAGCTCCTCCGCGAGTGCCTCGATCGGTTCGAGCCGGCGGGCCGCGAGCACCAGGCGGTAGCGCCCGGCGGCCGCCCTCGCGGTGGCCGCTCCGATGCCACTGCTGGCGCCGGTGATCAGAAAGACAGGGTCGTTCGCCGCCATCGCCGCGATTCTCCCAGATCACCTGGGCCCGGCCCGCCCCCGCCACCTTGCGATAATCCCGTCCTGGCCATGGATCCCGGTAGGAAGCGCCAGATACGCCTCTTCGTCGCACTCGGCGCCGCCGTGCTGCTCTCGGCTGCTCTCGTCTACACATCGTTCAGCGCCTCCACCGAGGCGAAGCAGCCCTCGCAGCTGCTCAGCGCAGCGCCAGGGCAGAGCTATGAGATGACCGGCGAGGTCGTTCCGGGGACGGTCCGCCACGGGGACGGAGCGCTCAGTTTCCGGGTTGCCGATCGCGACGGTGG
>JBBRHQ010000035.1:0-15052 GCA_038222365.1 Solirubrobacterales bacterium | reverse complement strand
CGCGAGTCTCGGGCGCTCTCGGGGGCGAGCAGGACGAGCATTTCCGGCAGCGTCTCGGGACGCCCGACCCGGATCAGAGTTGCCGGAGTCTCGGGCGCCAGGTCGATGCCGCCGATCGCTACCAGGTGACCCTCGGCGCGGACCGGCACCTCGGAGCGGCCGAGGCGGTCGATCGAGCGCCCCACGGTCTCCGAGATCACCGTGAACAGCAGGCCGACGAGGAGGACGAGGCCGGTGATCACGAGGAACAGCCCGATCACCCGCTGCGGTGCGCCCTCGTCGTCCTGGAGGCTGGAGGGATCGAGGACGTGCTTGGTGGAGGACCAAAGCGCCCCGCCGAAGGACCCGTACTCGTCGAAGCCGTAGTGGAGCAGGGCCGCGCCGCCGACGATGATCGCGACCACCGCGCCAAGCCCGAGGGCCAGCCGGCCCCATCCCGTCCGCAGCAGTCCCGTCAGCATCCTGTGGCTGAGGCTATCCGCACCGGCGGTAGAGCCTCCAGGAGCGGTTGCGGGCGACCGCGGCGAACCCGGTTGGCACCCTCGAGCGCAGGCGGCTGGTGTCATTGGGGTCGAGGATGAAGTTGTGGATCACGAAGGGGCCGGCCGGGGCGAGGAAGTAGCCGCGGCGCGGCTGGCGCTGCTCGCTGGAGCTGACGATGCGCGAGGGGCGGACGTCGAGGTCGAAGGAGAGGCGGGGCACCGCGCGGTGGTTTGGCACCGAGATCGGCAGGCACAGCGGTTCGAACGCATCGGAGGTGGCGAGCTCGCCGAGGTCGCGCTCGATCCGGCCCTGGTTGGCGAGGTCGGTGTGGACGGTTCGCAGCAGGTCGTACTGGTTGGGCGCCCAGGCGAGAAACATCAGGGCGATCAGTGCGGCGAACGCCTGCCAGGCCCGGCGCCAGCGCTGCCCCGGCTCCAGCAGCCGCCATCCGAGCAGCGCCGCGGCGGCGAACACGGCGAGGATCGTCGCGGCGAGCATCGTGTAGCGGGGGATGATCGCCAGCCCCGCGCAGGCGAGCAGGGCGAAGGCTGCGAGCGCCAGCAGGCCCGCGGCGACCCCGATCACCGCGCGGCGGCGCAGCAGCGCCAGGCAGAGGACGATCCCCCCGGCGGCGCCGAGCATGCCGGGCCACTGCAGCACCTCCCCAAGGCGGCGGGGCCCGTAGAGGACGAGATCGACGGCGCCGGTCTGGCGCTCCAGGGTCGAGACCGTGTCCCGGGTTCCGGTGAGCGAGTAGGTGACGCTGCCGGCGGTGATCAGGTCGAACAGCGCCCACCCCAGCGGCGCCGAGGCCGCCAGCGCGGCCAGCCAGGCCAGCTCGACGGCCCTCCGCTCGCCGCGGAGGCGAAGCTGCAGCCGGGGTGAGCGCTGCAGAGCCAGGACCAGCCAGGCGAGGTAAGCGGCCGAGAAGAGCCAGGCCTCGGGGCGCAGCAGCCCGGCCGCCGCGAGCAGCGCCAGGACCGGCCAGCCGGCCCGTGGGCGCCTGGTCTCGATCACCAGGGCGCCGAGGCAGAGTGCGATGTAGGGCAGGTCGACATAGGCGCGGATCCCGTTGGAGAGGAAGGGCGCCCGAGTGAGGACGATCAGCGCCGCGAGGACCCCGATCGCGCAATCGAACCAGAGCTCGCCGAGCCGGTAGACGAGGTAGGCGATCAGTCCCAACGAGGCGTAGGCGATCACCATCGTCACCGTGATCGCACCCTGGCCCAGCGGGGTGGTGATGAGACCGAGGAGGTCGGCCAGGGGGTGGGGTGTGGGGGGTAGCGCGGCGCCGTAGTCGAGGCCCATCCCATGCGCAAGCTCGCGTCCCCAGAGCAGCGCGTAGATCGTGTCGTAGTTGGGAAAGCCGAGCGGGAAGATGACCAGCAGCGCCGCCGAGACGGCGGCGATCCAGGCCGCGGGCACGAGCAGCTTGCGGGCCGCCGGGGGCATCGCCGCAAACTACAGAGAGCGCCCGCCGCGGCCACGGAGCCCGTCCGGGGGCGCCCGGGCCGCAGATAGACTGGCCCCGAGTTGCCGATGAGCGAATCGACCTCCCTCTACCGCCGCCACCGCCCCGGGTCCTTCGACGAGGTGGTCGGTCAGCAGCACGTCGTCCGCACCCTGCGGAACGCCGTCACCGGGGGAAAGGTCCACCACGCCTACCTGTTCGTGGGCTCGCGCGGCACCGGCAAGACCTCGATGGCGAAGATCCTCGCTCGCTCGCTGAACTGCGAGCGCGGCGGCCCGACCGAGAACCCGTGCGGCGAGTGCGACTCCTGCCGCGCGATCGCCACCGGGCACTCGATGGACGTGATCGAGATGGACGCCGCCTCGAACCGCTCGGTCGACGACGTCCGCGACCTGCGCGAGCGGGTCGCCTACGCGGCCGCCGGCGGGCGCTGGAAGGTCTACATCCTCGACGAGGCCCACATGCTGACGAAGGAGGCCTGGAACGCCTTCCTGAAGACGCTCGAGGAGCCCCCTCCGAACACCGTCTTCGTGCTCGCCACGACCGAGGCCCACAAGGTGATGCCGACGATCGCCGATCGCTGCCAGCGCTTTGACTTCGCCCGCCCTCCGCTCGACGAGATCGCCGTGGTCCTGCGCCGGGTTGCGGCCAGCGAGGGAATCGAGATCGAGGACGGCGCGGTTGCGATGATCGCCCGCTCGGCCTCCGGCAGCTTCCGTGACGCCCTCGGCACGCTCGACCAGCTCGTCGCCTACGGCGGCGAGCGATCGGTGGGCCTCGACGCGGTGCTGGAGATGCTCGGCGCCGCCGACGCGGACCTCCTCTTCGAGGCGGTCGACGCGGTCGCCGCCGAGGATCCCAGGGCGGTGCTCGAGTCGGTTGCGAAGGTGGCCTCCTCGGGGCGCGACCCGGTCCAGTTCGCCCGCGACCTGCTCGCCCACCTGCGCCAGCTTCTGGTCGTGCAGACGATCGGCGAGGTCCCGGACTCCTACGTGATCACCGCCGCCGACGCCGAGCGCTTGCGGGCCCAGGCGCCCGCGGTGGGCCCCGCGACCCTGGTGAGGACGATCGACGAGCTGGCCGAGGCGCTGGCGGCCGTCCGCGAGGGCGACGACGCCCGGCTCGCGGTGGAGGTCTCCCTGCTGAAGGCGGCGAGGCCGGAGCTCGACGGCAGCGCCGAGGGCCTGGCGCGGAGGGTCGAGCGACTGGAGCAGCAGCAGGGCGGTGAGCCGGGAGCATCCTCCGAGGCGAAGCCTCCGCTCCGTCCGGCGCAGCCGCAGCCCGAGGGAGAAGCCGCCGAGACCAAGGAGGAGTCAGGGCCCGAGGCCGAGGCGGCCCCTCCGCCTGCGGCGGAATCCCCGGGGACGACGGAGACCCCGCCACCCGCCGGCGGCGCCGATCTCGACCTCGAGAAGCTCAACCGGCTCTGGCCGGCGGTTCTCGACCAGGTGCGGCAGTCCGGCTCGGCGATGCTCTCGGCGCTGTTCGAGGGCACCCGTCCGGTCGCCCTCGACAACGATGAGTCGGTGCTGCGGGTCGGCTTCCCCGCGACCTCGACCTTCAACAAGCGAAAGGCAGAGGCGGTCGAGCAGCGGGAGCGGTTCGCCGAGGCCCTGCACTCGATCGTCGGCGAGCACCTGCGGCCGGTCTACGTGCTGCTCGACGGCGAGGCGCACCCCGCCGTCGTCGAGGAGGCGCTCGACGAGGACGAGCTGCTGGAGAAGCTGAAGAGTGAATTCGACGCGGAGGAAGTGAGCTGATGGCACGAGGCGGACCCGGCGGGATGGACATGGGCGCCCTGCTGAAGCAGGCGCAGGAGATGCAGGCGCAGATGCTGAAGGCCCAGGAAGCGCTGGCCGACGAGGTGGTGGAGGCGAGTGCGGGCGGCGGCATGGTAAAGGTGAAGTTGAGCGGAGACCTGCAGCTGCGGGAGATCAAGATCGACCCCGAGGCGATCGACCCTGAGGAGGCGGAGCTGCTCTCGGAAATGGTCCAGGCGGCGATAAACGAGGCGATCCGCGCCGCCCAGGAGCTGGCGGCCTCGAAGATGGGCCCGATCACCGGCGGTCTGGGCGGGGCCGGCGGCGGGGCGGGCGAGCTCGGACTCCCCGGCCTTTGAGCGGGTGCGCGCTTGAGTGAGGGCCCGGCTCCGCTGGGCCGGCTGGTCGCCGAGCTCTCCCGCCTGCCGGGGATCGGCCAGCGAACCGCCCAGCGGCTCGCCTTCCACATCCTGCGGGCCGACGACGAGGAGGCCGCCCGCCTCGCCGAGGCGATCCGCGAGGTGAAGGAGAAGGTTGGCCTCTGCGAGGTCTGCTTCAACCTCGCCGAGGGCCCGCGCTGCCGGATCTGCGAGGACGCGAGCCGCGATCGCTCGGTCGTCTGCGTGGTCGAGGAGCCCGGCGACGTGATCCCGATCGAGCGCACCCACGAGTACCGCGGCCTCTACCACGTCCTCGGCGGCGCTCTCTCCCCGATCGACGGGGTCGATCCCGAGGACCTGCGGATCGCGGAGCTGCTTCGCCGCGTCGCGGAATCCGATGAGGTGCGCGAGGTCGTCCTCGCGACCAACCCGACTACCACGGGAGAGGCCACGGCGCTGCACATCGCCGAGCGGCTGGGGGAGGGGGTCGAGGTCACCCGGCTGGCCAGCGGCCTGCCGGTCGGCGCCGATCTCGAGCACGCCGATGAGGTGACGCTGGGCAAGGCGCTTGCGGGGCGGCGGGCGCTCGGCTGAACCCCGAGCGGCTGTCCGACCGTTTCGCAAAGGTTGCGGCGGTCGATGGGCGAGAACGGGAATCGCAACGCGGCTGCCCTGCGGGCGCAGCTGGCGCGGATCGAGAGGCTGCGCGAGCAGGTGGCCAAGGCGTGGCTGATCGACGTCATCCTCGCCTCGCCGCTGGCCGCGGTGGAGAGGATGCCTCTCTCCTGGGCGACCAGCGATCTGCCGGAGCTGATCAGCGACCTGCTCACCGCCGCCGGCGAGGACGGCTCGCCCCATCTCTCGCCCCAGGGCCTGGAGCGGGCGGCGCGGCTGGCCGAGCTCCAGCCCGGCTCGGCGCCGGCCCAGCTGACCCGGGAGATCTCCTCGCTGCAGACGGCGCTCCTGGCGACGCTGAGCGAGGAGCTGCCCTCCTCCGAGCCACAGCTCTTCGCCGAGGCGGCGCAGCGGCTCTCCGCCCTGTTCGGGCTGATCTCCGGGACCGCGGCCGAGGCGCTCTTCGCCGGAAGCGAGCCGGGTCGCGACCCGGTGACCGGTCTACAGCAGCCGGTCCAGATGCGCCACCGGCTCGAGCAGCTGATCGAGACCCATCGCCGCTACGGGCACCCCTTCGGGATCGTCTTGCTCGACATCGAGGGGCCGGGGGCCCGGGGCGAGCCCGATGACCCCGGGATTGAGTCGGTGCTGGCGATCGTCACCGCGGCGCTCCGCGAGAGCGTTCGCCTGGTCGACGAGGCCTACCGGCTCGAGCATGACGAGCTATGCGTCCTCGCTCCCGAGCAGACCACCGCGGAGGGGCTGAAGATGGGCGAGCGGCTGGCGCAGATGCTGGGGGAGCTGGAGGCCGCCGGGGGGCTGCGGATCACGGTCTCGGCCGGGGTCGTCTCCTGCCCCGAGCACGGCGAGGAGGCCGAGCTGCTGCTGCGAGGGGCCGATACTGGGATGTGGAGGGCACGGGCCACCGGCAAGCCCGCGGCGAGCGGCGGCGTGCAAGATCGCTCACAGTTTCCGTAAAAGCTGCCGATAACCGACGTAAACCCGCATCCCCGGTGGGACAATGGCCACCGGTGGAGAAGGGATCTGCCCGCAAACCTCCCGTGAGATGATCTGAAGATGACCCCAGGAATACGCACCAACGCGGCCGCCGAGGTGCTCGGCGTCAGCCCCAACACCCTGCGCAGCTGGGAGCGGCGCTACGACTATCCGCAGCCAAGGCGCTCGCCCGGAAACCACCGCCAGTACGAGCTGCTCGAGCTGCAGACGCTGCGTGACGCCCTGACCGAGACAGGCAACATCTCCTCGGCGATCGAGCTTGCCCTGCAGCGCCAGGAAGCGCCGGCGACGACGGCCGACCTGGCCGGGGCGCTGGAGGCCTTCGACGAGTCAGCGGCTGACCGGGCGATGGAGGAGAGCCTGGCGCTGCGCCCGCTGGAGCGCACCGTGGAGGAGCTGCTCCTGCCGACCCTCGACTCGCTCGCCGCCGACCCGGAGCGTGCGGCCGAGCTCGAGTTCGCCAGCCGCTGGGCGACCGGATGGCTGCTCGGCGCTCGCCGCCTCGCATCCTCGGCCTCCCGTCCCGCGGGGATCCTGCTGCTCGACTCGAGCCCCGGCCAGGGAGCCGAGGCGGTCCACACCCAGGCCCTCGACCTGGCCCTGCGGCGAGCCGGCTTCCGCGTCCTGATGCTCTCCAGCGAACTTGCCGACGCGCGGCTCGAGCGGGCCGTCGAGGCGCTAGAGCCAACGGCGATCCTCCTCTGCGGCCCCGGGTCGAGCCCGGCGGGCGCGGTCCGCTCGCTGCGCCGGGTTCGCGAGCTGGGCGTCGACGCTCCCCTCTACGGCTACCGGGCCGGCCCGCTCAGCGAGGGCGCCGACGGCATTGCCCCCGCCGGCGATACCCCCAGCGAGGTCACCGGGATGCTCAACTCGGACCTGCGCCGGCGCGCCGCCCGGGCCTTCGCCTGACGGCGGCCGGGGGCTCAGCCGAGCAGCAGCGCCAGCTGGCGGGACTGCGCGAGCAGCCTTCCGTCGGCGCTCCACAGCTCGCCGTCCTCGTCGAAGAAGCCGTCGCGGGCGAGACCTGAGCGGAAGACGCTCAGATACCAATCGTCCGGCTCGCCGTCCGGCGGCGGCAGGGAGGAGCGGAAGTGGATCGTCAGGTCTAGGGTGGGCGCGGGGTGGGGGCGGTCGAGGACGATGAAGGCGGTGGGGATCCAGGCGTCGAGGATCGCCGCCGCCAGCGGCGCATCGAGCGTCCGCGGCACCCGGCTGCGGATCCAGCCCCCGGTGAGCGGCTGATCGGCGCTGAGGAAGGGCGGAGAGCCGAGCGCCGGCACCACCTCGTAGTTGTCGAAGAAGGCGGGCAGGTTCTTCTCCTCGCGGATCAGGCGGGGGAGCTGATCGACCGGCCGCACCTCGGGCATCGAGTAGGCCTCATAGGAAGGGCCTTCGCGGGGATCGGAGAAGGTGGCGAGGGCGGTGACCGACACCTTGCCCTGCTGCTCGAGCCGGGCCGAGAGGAAGCTCGCTGTCCGTCCATGGCGCTCGACTCCGACCGCGATCTCTGCGGGGCCGGCGGCGGGCGGGCGCATGTAGTGGATGCTGAGCGAGCGCGGCGGGCGCTCTCCCTGCACCGCGCCCAAAGCATTCATCAGGATCGCCGCGACGTAGCCGCCGTTCGGGCCGCGCCCCACCCACCAGTTATCGCGGATCACCGCGCCGAAGCGGTTCTCCCCGAGCGACTCCACCGCGATGTCCGCGTCGAAGGGGTTGAGCACCTGGCTTGCCGCCCTCTCAGCCATCGGCGCCCGGGTTCCGGTATGGCGCCACCGCGACCTCGTCGGCCTCGCTTGCCCCGATCCGCCGTGCCGCCGACTGCCCCACCGTTGAGCCGACGGCGACGGGCTCGAACGCCTCCGCCAGCCCCCAGCCGGGCATGTTGCCGTAGATCGCCTCGCACTCCCCCGCGGAGATGCGGTAGGTCTCGTGCCAGATGCCGACGTCCCCCGAAGCTCCCACCGCCCGGTTGAACCTCGTCCAGGCCGGCAGGTGGGGGTCTCCCGGGTTGCGGGCGAAGCGGGCCAGGTGCTCGAAGCTGCGCCAGTACTGCAGGTAGGCGAAGGAGCCGCGGATCAGGGCGAATTCGGCGTGCAGCATGCCCTTCTCGGGGTGCGCCTCCAGCTCGCGGATCATCCTCGGCATCGCGGTGAACACCGGCAGCCACTTGCGGATCCGCAGCGGGCGGTTGATCCGCATCCCGATCAGGAAGACGACGAAGTCGCCCTCGGCGCGGGCGGTGAAGCGGCCGCGGTTGATCTTCGCCATCAGCGCGCCCCCTCAGCCGCCCCGCCGTGTGCGAGGTCACGCGGGATTTCGGAGATCCCGATCCGCCCGTGCAGGCGTCGCAGCGGCGCCGGTGCCCACCAGTTCCACTTCCCCAACAGCTCCATCAGCGAGGGGACCAGCAGGGCGCGGATGATCGTCGCGTCGATCAGCACCGCGAGCGCCGTGCCGATCCCGTTCTCCTTGATGAACACGACCTCCGAAGTGGCGAAGGCGCCGATCGCGATCGCGAACAGCAGCGCCGCCGCGGTGACGATCCTCCCGGTCCGCTCGAGTCCGATCGCGACGCATTCGGAGTCCGACGCGCCCCCGTCGCGGGCCTCCTTGATCCGCGACAGAAGGAAGACCGCGTAGTCGGTCGAGAGCCCGAAGGCGACCGCGAAAAGGAGGATCGGCATCGTCTGCTCGATCCCGCCGTCGCTGCTGTAGCCGAGCAGGCCTTCGAGGCGGCCGTCCTGGAAGATCAGCACCAGCAGCCCGAAGACGGCACTCAGGTTGAGGGCGTTCATCAGCAGCGACTTCAGCGGGAGGATGACGGATCCGGTCATCAGGAAGAGGACCACGAGAGTGGTGACGACGACGATCGCGAGGGCGAGGGGGAGGTGGCTCTTCAGGCTCGACTGGAGATCGACGAAGTGCGCGGCGGCGCCGGTGACCAGCACCCGGGCGCCGGGCGGCGGCGCCAGCCTGCGGATCCGCTCCGCGGTGGCGTGGGCGCGGTCGGAGACCCGCGGGCTGTCGCCGATCGCCTCGATCACCGCAAGCCGCCGGCCCAGCCGCTGCGGCGGGTTTACGGCGCTGACCCCTGGGACGGCCCACAGACGGTCTCGCAGGTGGCCGGCGGCCTCCGCGCCGCCGCCCTGCACCGCGACGACGATCGGGGTCGTGCGAAAGGGGGGGAACTCGCCGCGCAGGGTGGCGTCGACCTGGCGGGCGCTGGCCGAACGCGGCAGCACCCTGGAGTCGACCGAGGTGAACTTGATCCCGAGGAAGGGCAGCCCCAGCGCGATCAGCGCCGCTGCGGTGATCGTCGCGATCGGGACCGGCCGCCGCATCACGACGCGGGAGAGCCGGTACCAGAAGCCGTCGGTGACGACGGTCGTCTCCCGCTCCGCTCGCCGTTGCAGGAACCGGGGCGAGAGCGAGTTGACTCGTCTCCCGAGAAGGGTGAGGACGGCCGGCAGAACGGTCAGCGACACGGTGGCCGCGATCAGCGCGACGCAGGCGCCGCCGATCCCCATCGAGTAGAGGAAGCGCTGCGGGAAGACGGTCAGCGAGGCGATCGCGGCCGCGACGGTCAGCGATGAGAACAGGACCGTCCTGCCGGCGCTCGCCATGGTGCGGCGCATCGCTCCCAGCCCCGGGCCGTCTTTGGCGATCTCCTCGCGGTAGCGCGAGACGATGAACAGGCTGTAGTCAATCGCCAGCCCCAGCCCCAGCCCGGTGGTCAGGTTGAGGGCGAAGACCGAGATCGAGCCGACCTCGCTGCCGATCCGAAGCGCCAGAAAGGTGCCGACGATCGCCAGGGCTCCGACCATCAGCGGCAAGAGCGCCGCCACGAGGCTGCGGAAGAAGAGCAGCGAGAGCAGCAGGAGCAGCGGGAAGGCGAGCATTTCGGCAACCCGCAGGTCCCGCTCGACCTGCTTGTTGATCTGCTCCTGGGCGAGCCCCCGGCCGCCGACTGTCACTCCGGGGGTCGAGCTCAGCGATGCGTCGATCGACTTGGCCGAGTCCTGGATCTCGTCGTCGCCGGTGCCGCGCAGCTGGACCGCGAGGTAGGTGGCGTCGCCGCGGCGCGAGACGAACGCCGCCGAGCCGGTGTTGTAGTAACCGCTGACCGCGGCGACGTCGCGGCGGACGGCCAGCCGTCGCTCGATCCGCTTCACCCTGGCCGCGAACGCCGGCGAGGAGCGAACCCGGCCGCCGCGAATCAGCACGACGACGCCGGTCGCCCGGTAGCCGGAGTCCTCGAGCAGGGTGTCGGCGCGCGAGCTCTCGGTCGCTGGGTCATCGTCGCCGTAGGGGGCGAGCCTGCTCGCCACCGATCCGCCGAGGATGCCAGAGAGGAGAAAGAAGGCGATCGCGATCAGGCCGACGCGGCGGGCGTGCTGGTCGGCGAGGCGGGCGAGCGCGTCGAACATCAGCCGCCCACCGTCTGCTTGGGCCCCCGCGAGAGGAGCTCGGCCTCCATCTCCGCGCAGGCATCGGCGGCCCACTGGTGGTAGGAGATCCCGAAGCGCAATACGCGAAGCGGGTAACCGCCCTTGGCGGCGGCCATCGGCTCGACCTCACGTAACCGCTCGACCGTGTTCAGGTGCTCGTCTCGCATCGTCCGCAGATTCCTGGTCGCGTCCTCGGGATCGACCGCATCGGAGAAGAAGAGCTTCAGAAGCCCCTCGTCGCGAAGCTCGAAGGTTTGAGGTGGCTGGCGCAGCCAGACGCGCAGCTCCTCGCGCCCGGCCGCCGTGATCTCGAAGATCTTCCGCTTGCGCCCGCCCTGGGGAGAGCTGGTTCCCTCGATCAGGCCGGCCCGCTCGAGTCGCTTCAGCTCGGGGTAGATCTGCCCGTAGCTCGCTGCCCAAAAGAAGCGGGTCGACTGATCGGCGAAGGCCTTGATCTCATAGCCCGAGCGGGGCGCGAGATTGACCATGCCGAGGATGACGCAGGCGGTCGGGCTCAGCTCCACACCCCATATATATCGAGATGATATATCGGATTGAGTGATATCGATCACACACGATCCGGCCCGTATCCTGAGGCGCTCGATGGAAAGCCGGCAGACCGACATCGTCGTGATGAAGTTCGGCGGCACCTCCGTCGCCGGCGCCGAGCAGCTGAAGCGCGCCGCGGCGCGGATCGTCGCGGCTCGCGAAGCGGGCAGCCGGGTGGTGGCGGTGCTCTCGGCCCGCGGCTCGACCACCGACGAGCTGACCGAGATGGCGCTGGAGATCTCCGAGCGCCCCGACCCCCGCGAGATGGACATGCTGCTCTCGACCGGGGAGAGGATCTCCTGCGCGCTGTGCGCGATGGCGATCCGCGACATGAATCACGAGGCGATCTCCCTGACCGGCTCACAGGCCGGGATCGTCACCGACTCCTCCCACACCAAGGCGCGGATCATCGACATCCGGGCCGACCGGATTCGCGAGGCGCTCGGCCAGGACAGGATCGTCCTCGTCGCCGGCTTCCAGGGGGTCTCGACCGAGAGCCACGACGTCACCACCCTGGGGCGGGGCGGCTCGGACACCACCGCGACCGCGCTGGCCGCGGCGCTCGGCGCGCGGGAATGCCAGATCTACACCGACGTCAGCGGCGTGTTCAGCGCCGATCCGAGAATCGTTCCCGAGGCACGCAAGCTGCCGATGGTCTCCTACGAGGAGATGCTGGAGATGTCGGCCTCCGGGGCCAAGGTGCTGCAGCTGCGCTCGGTCGAATACGCCCGCAACCACGGGGTCCGCATCCACTGTCGCAGCAGCTTCGAGGACGGCCCCGGTACCCTCGTCCTCCCCGAGGAGGAGACGATGGAGAGACCGCTGGTGACAGCCGTGACCCACTCGGACGCCGAGGCGCGCGTAACCCTCTCCGGCGTCCGCGACGAGCCCGGGGTCGCCGGCCGGATCTTCGGCGCGCTGGCCGAGGCCAACGTCAACGTCGACATGATCATTCAGAACGAGCCGGTCTCCGAGGACGCGCTGGCCGACCTTTCCTTCACCCTCGAGCGCAGCGATCTCGAGACGGCGCTGGAGACGATCGAGGCGCTGGGCGGGGTCAGCGCGGGGGTCGAGCGCGACGACCGGATCGGCAAGGTCTCGATCGTCGGGGCCGGGATGCGCAGCCATCCCGGCGTCGCGGCCAAGGTCTTCGAGACGCTGGGGCGATCACGGATCAACATCGAGATGATCTCGACCTCGCCGATCAAGATCTCCTGCGTGATCGACTCCGAGCGGGTGCCGGATGCCGTCCGGGCGCTGCACGAGGCATTCGAGCTGGGCGCCGACGCGGTCCGCGAGGAGGATCCCACCGGCAGCGAGCACCGACCGACGGTCAGCTCCTAGTCGGCGCTGGGCCGCTCGGGCTTCGGGGCGCGCCACCGCGGCGACCAGGGCGTCAACGGGCGCTCCTGCAGCTCGCCGTCGAGCTCGAGGTCGACGCGCTCGTCAAAGAAGCAGAGGTGGTCCCGGATCGACTCGACCTCGTGGCGCGGGTCGGGATAGGTCCAGACGAGGTTCTCCTCCTCGCTGTCGCCGACCCGGGCGCTGAAGTAGGAGGCGAATCCCTTATAGGCGCAGCCGGTGCGATGCTCGCTGGGAGCCAGCAACCCCTCCTCGACGTCCTCGCGGGGGATGTACCAGCGCGGCGGTAGGCCCGTCTCGAACAGCACCCTGGCGCGCTGCGTCTCCGCCAGCACCGCTCCGTCGAGGCTGATCCGCAACCGTCGGGAGGTGGGCATCGTGTCGATCCGGTGGTAGGGGTCGCGCAGGTGGATGATCACCTCCTCGTCCTCCTCATACCAGCGATCCAGCGCCTCCCACCGAAAGGCGATCAGCCCGGCGACCGCCTCCGCGCCGGCCGGCGGCTCGGGAAAGCTCCAGGCGGCCTTCTCGGCGCTCTCGCCGCCCGCCCGCAAATCGAACCAGCGGGCCTCGCCGAGGATCGGCGAATCGGTGCGGTGATCGGAGCGTGCGAGCAGGTCGGTGCGGACGTCCTCTGGCGGGAAGAAGTAAATCGGCAGCCTGCCGTGCTCGTAGACGACGCTCGCCCCGCGGCTGTCGACAAGTGTCTCCTCGCCGCGGACGCCGCGAATCCAGCGAGCCGAGGGCTCGACGTAGAGCAGCCCATCGCGCGAGGGGATCTCGACGTTGAAGTTCCCGGCGGGGTTGTGCCCGAACGGGCCGGTTCCCACGGTGAGCGTCATCGAGCCCTCCAGTCATACTGATCCGACGATGTCTTCCAATGGATACAGGGTCGGGGTGATCGGGTCCACCGGCGCGGTCGGCTCGACCATCCTTGAGGTCCTCGCCGAGCGTGGCTTCCCCGCGGGCGAGGTGATCCCGTTCGCATCGGAGCGCTCCGCGGGCCGGCAGATCGAGTGGAACGGCGAGCTGCTCGAGTGTCGTCCGCTGAGCGAGGAGGCGATCGCCGGCCTCGATATAGCCCTCACCTCGGCAGGGGGCGCGGTCAGCGCCGAGTGGGCGCCGCGGCTGGTCGAGGCCGGCGCGGTGGTCGTCGACAACACCAGCTACTGGCGGATGCACGATGACGTCCCCCTGGTCGTCGCCGAGGTCAACCCCGAGGCGCTCGACGGCCACAGCGGGATCGTCGCCAACCCGAACTGCACCGCGATGCAGGCGCTGGTCGCCCTCGCCCCGATCCACCGCGCCGCCGGTCTGGAGCGGCTGATCCTCTCCAGCTACCAGTCGGTCTCGGGGACCGGTCGCCGGGCGATCGAGGAGCTGCGCACCCAGACGGCTGATGTGCTCGAGGGGCGCGAGCCGAAGGCCGAGGTCTACCCGCATCAGATCGCCTTCAACGTGCTGCCCCAGGTCGAGACCTTCTCCGACGGCGACGACTACACCACGGAGGAGCGCAAGGTGATGGCGGAGACCCGCAAGATCCTCGCGCTCGGAGGGGAGGTCGGGATCTCGGCGACCTGCGTCAGGGTCCCGGTGATCGGCGCCCACTCGGAGTCGATCAACGTGCAGACCCGGGAGGATCTTTCCCCCGACGATTGCCGGGAGCTGCTGCGGGCGGCGCCCGGCGTCGCCGTCGTCGACGACCCCTCGGAGGGGCGCTACCCGATGGCGATCGACGCCATAGGTCGCGACGAGGTCCTGGTCGGGCGGGTCCGCCGCGACCCCGGCCAGGCGCGTTGTCTCAACCTCTGGGTGGTCGGCGACAATCTCCGCAAGGGGGCGGCGACCAACGCCGTCCAGGTCGCAGAGCTGCTCGCCGATCGGGGCCTGCTCACCGCTCAAAGCAGCAGCTAGGCGCGGGTCCACCGGATGGCGATCACCTTCGGCGACGCGATGCTGGTCTTCGGCGCCCTGCTCGCGGTGGCAGCCGGGCTCTCGGGCGTGATGCGGGGAACGGTGCTGTCGATCTCGGTGCTTTCGGTTGGGCTGGGGATCGCCATGGCCGAGGCCGGGGTGGTCAGCGTTGACGCCAGAGATAACGCGATCGTTCATCTGGTCGAGGTGGCGCTGATCCTCACCCTGTTCTCCGACGGGATGTTCGTCGAGCGCGAGCTTCTGGCCCGTCACTGGTCCCCGGTGGCCCGCGCGATCGTGATCGCGATGCCGATCACCCTGGCTCTGCTGGCCCTCGCCGCGAAAGCCCTGTTTCCCTCGCTCGGGTGGGCGGAGGCGTTTCTGCTGGCGGCGGTGTTGACTCCGACCGACCCCGTGGTCACCTCGACGGTCGTCACCTCGGCGGATGTCCCGGCCCGGGTCCGCCATACGCTCAACCTCGAATCGGGCCTCAACGACGGGCTGGCTTTGCCCTTTGTGCTCTTCTTCCTGGTGCTCGCCTCCCCCGGCGGGGATGCAGCCGCGGAGGGGGCGCAGCTTCTCGGGGAGGCGGCCTTCGGCGGCCTGGTAGGGATCGCCGTCGGGATGGTCGGGGGGCGGCTTCATCACCACCTCCCCGGAGGCGGGCTGACCACGCGCTACGAGGGCATATACGCGATCGGGTTCGCCCTGCTCGCATTCGGCCTCGCCGATGTCACCATCGGCAACGGGCTGATCGCCGCCTTTGTCGCCGGGATCGCCATGGGGGCCGCGGAGCGCGAGGTTCCCGAGCAGTTCATGGAGTTCTCGGAGAACGTCAGCGCGATCTTCCAGGTGATCACTTTCTTCGCCTTTGGGGCCCTGATCGTCGCCACCGGTTACGACCGCGACATCTGGATCCTGGCGCTGTTCATCGTCACGGCACTGCTGATCGCCCGACCGGCGGCGGTGATGCTCTCCTTCCTGCGTGAGCGGATGCCGGTGCCGATGAAGCTGTTCATCGCCTGGTTCGGGCCCAAGGGGGTCGCCTCGATG
>JBBRHQ010000034.1:0-15253 GCA_038222365.1 Solirubrobacterales bacterium | reverse complement strand
CCCCACAGCCTGATCGTCAGGGTCGTCTCGGAGCTGGGCCTGCCCGGCCTGATCGCTCTGATCGCCTTCGTGGTCGGCTGCCTCGGCGCCGCGATCCGCGCCCGGCGCGGGGGAAAGCTCGCCGCCGCCCTGGTCGCGGCTTCGGTCGCCGGCGGGGTGCAGTGGTTCGTGCAGGGATCCTATGACTGGTTCTGGCAGTACCCCGGGGTGAGCGCGCCCGGCTTCTACCTGTTGGGCGTCGCCGCCGCCGCGGCGATCCCCGAACGGCGGGCCCTCCCGGCCCTGCGCCCGGCTCGCTGGGTCCTGGCGGCGGCGCTGGCGGCGGCGGCCCTGGTCGCGATCCCGCTGTTCGTCTCCGACCGCTACCTGCAGCGGGGAGTCGCCGAGGCGCGCAGCGACCCCCTCGCCGCGCTGCGCGACTTCGACCGGGCCGCGGACCTCAACCCCTCTTCCGATCAGCCTCTGATCGACCGTGGCGCAGTGGCGGCGAGTCGCGGCGATCGCGCCCTCGCCCTGCGGAGCTTCAATGAGGCGATCGAGAGGGTGCCCGACAACTACGCCTCGCACTGGTTCCTCGCCCGGGAGCTCTCCCGATCGCGCCCGGCAGCCGCCCGCCGAGCCGTCGAGCGGGCCCTGGAGCTGAACCCGCGCGGCCCCGAGGTGCTGGCGCTCCAGCGCCGCCTGCGGGCCTCCTCGAAGCGGGCCGAGAAGGGCGCGGGGTGAGGCCGACTTGCAGCGTCCGACGGTGTTTGCCAGAATGCTCGCACCGCGCGCCCTCCGGCAGGGGGCCGCGTGGCTCGAACCAAATGAGCACACTCGTCCAAAGAATCGGCCTCAGCGCGCGCTCCGGAGTGATCTCGGCGTTCGGCGCGGTCCTGTTCCTGCTCGTCTTGGCAGCCCGCGCCTCGGCGTCCGACCCGACCCAGGATCAGTACCACACCGTCACCCAGATCTCGCACGGGAGCGGAGCCTCGGGGCTGGAGAAGACGGTCGTCAGCGGCCTGCCCTTCACCGGGCTAGACCTGATCGCCCTGCTGGGCGTCGCGGTGCTGCTGACCACGATGGGCCTGGCGCTGCGGCGCCTCACCATCGATCGCGACTCCAGCAGCTGAGAGACGGCGCAGAGCCCACCGGGTAAGCCCGGCCTGACCTACACTTCGTGAAGGTTCGCTTCGCTCTGCGGCGAAGAACGCCGGACCCACTCCGAACGATCATGGACCAGCAATCCAAACCCCCGGCGAGTCCGGAAGAGCCAGGCGGCTCCGCGAAGCTTCCCTCGAAGTCGAGCCTCAGCGCGATCGGGCGGATCCAGGTGATGATCGACGCCGCAGAGCGCTCGGCGACCGAGATCGCCGAATCGGCGGCCCTGCTGGCCAAGCGCGCCTCGGAGATCCGGATCGAGTCGGAGGAGCTGATCTCCTCGCTGGAGGAGACCAAGGCCGACCTCCAGCAGCAGCTCAGCCCCGCTCCCGCCGCGGCGAGCCGCCAGGGACGGCTGCTGGCCTCGGCCTCGCAGGCCTCCTCCGACGAGGAGGGAGCCGAGCAGAACGGTCTCTCGGCCGGCGCCCGGCTGCTGGCGACGCAGATGTCGGTTGCCGGCAGCAGTCGCGACGAGATCGAGAACAGGCTCCGCAACGAGTTCCACGTCGACGAGCCGGAGTCGGTGCTCGATGAGATTCTCGGGGCGCGCGAGTCCTCCGACTGAGCGGCTGCAAGCGGCGGCGGCTGAGCTGCGTTCTCAGTTGAGAGCCGGATGCCGGGTGGCCGTCGGCGGCCCGGCCCCGAGGCCCCGAAGAGATCGATGAACGAGCAGCCGAAAACGCCGCCCTCGGGAGGCGATTCCTCCTCCGGACGCCCCAGCCCCGGGCCGATGGCGCAGAACGCAGCCGAGAGGCTGGCGATCATCATCGATGCCGTCGAGCACGCCGCCGCTGGAGTGATCGACGACGCTGAAACGCAGGCCAAGCAGCACCTCGAACAGGCCCGGGCCCGCGCCGGGCGGATCGCCGAGGAGAGGATCCGGGCGATCACCGAGCTCACCGATGGCCTGATCGAGCAGGCCGAGGAGGCCAAGCGCCAGGCCGATCAGCTGATCGCCTCCTTCGGGGACGCGAACGCCGAGCTCGCCGGCTCTCCCAGTGAGGAGGAGGAGGGGGCGGCGGAGCAGCCCGCGCCGGATACCGTCGTGCCCGAGGGTTCGGGGCAGGTGATCGAGGCGTCGCGCCAGGAGGATTCCGGCGGAGGCCGTCCCCAGCTCTCCCACCTGAAGCCGGTGGACCCGCCGAGGTCACCCGGGTCGACCCGGCCCCAGCAGCCGCCCCGATCGGTGGGTACCCGGCTGCTGGTCACCCAGATGGCGATCTCGGGGAGCAGCAGGAGAGAGATCGAGGCCCGCCTGCGCAACGAGCTGGGTGTCAAGGACACCTCGCAGGTGGTCGACGCGATCCTCGGTCCGGAGGACTGATGCACGACGACCCGACCCGGATCATGGGGCCCGATGACGAGCCGGGGTCTCCAGGAGGCGCCGGAGGCGGGCGCCCGCACGGCAACGTCCGCCTGCTGGTGGCGGCGCTCGTCGCGGTGATAGTCGGGCTGATCGTCGCCGTCGTGGTGATCGCCAGCGATGGCGGCGGGGACGATTCCAGTGCGACTAGCGCCACCACCCCGGCTGAGACGACGAGCGAGCCGACCACGACTACCGAGCCGACCACCACGACCACCGCTCCCACCACCACGGCGACGACCACCACCACGCCGACCACGACCGAGACCACGACGACGACCCCGACCAACCCGAGTGGCGGAACCAACGCCGGCGGGGGCGGCGGCGGCAGCGGAGGGGTCTCGGCGCCCTAGCGGTCTAGCTGGCCGGCGGACCGACCCGTCTCAGCCGCGCGAAGACGATGTAGCGCTGCGCCGCGCTGTAGAGCGGGTGGCAGGCGCTCAGCACCAGCCGCTGATAGCCGACCGGATCGACGATGCCGACGTCGCTCGGGTCGACGATCTCGGTCTTCTGCACCCGATAGACGAAGGTCGCGTAGGGCATCTCCAGGGTGACCGGGTCGCCGCGCTTCATCGAGTCGATGTGGCGGAAGGGCGCCAGGTAGGTCGTCCGGTGACCGGCGACACCGACCGTCCCGGGCTGCCCGGGGAAGGGAGTCTGCGGATAGTGCCCCGGGCCCTTGCGCAGGCTGGCGGTGTCGGTGCCCTGGACGACGACCGCGTTGAGCCCGTCCATGTCGGGGGCGCTGATCCTGCCGATCGCGTCCCCGGTGTCGACCTGGCGGCTGAACCGGGTGGCGAGGATCGAGGTCCTGGCCCGCAGGCCCTCGACCCTGTCCACCGCCCGCCGGTCGGCCGGGGTCGGGTATCGGTCCTCGAGCTCGGCGAGCTGATCGGCGGCCCGGTGCTGCTGGATCTCGCCGTAGATCGAGGAGACCGGCTCCTCGTAGGCGAGGGTGAGGCCGACGTCGGCGAGGACCACGACACCGGCGGTGATCAGGGCGGTCGCGAGGATGTGGCCGAACCGCCTCATCGCCGGGAGTCTGACAGCGCCGGCGCCCGGCCCGGAGCGCCCGCGTGGCAGACTTCGGCGCCCCGATGCCCCGCCCCAGATGACAGAGAGCGACTCGCCGCTGCCCCCGCACCACCGGACGGCCTCCTACGAGGCCGATCCCGAGCAGATCGGCCGGGTCCTGCTGCTCTACTCCGGGGGCCTCGACACGAGCGTCATGCTGCGCTGGATCCAGGAGACCTACGGGGCCGAGATCGTCACCCTGACGATCAACCTCGGTCAGCCCGACGAGGACTACGAAGTGGTGATGGGGAAGGCGCGAAACCTGGGAGCGGTCGACGCCGTGGTGATCGACGCCCGCGAGCAGTTCGCCGAGGACTACGTGCTTCCCGCGATCCTCGCGAACGGCCTCTACGGCGGCGGATACCCGCTGTTCACCGCCCTCGGGCGTCCACTGATCGCAGAGCTCGGGGTCCAGACCGCGCGGCGGACGGGGTGCGACACGATCGCCCACGGCTGCACCGGCAAGGGCAACGACCAGGTCCGCCTCGAGGCCGCCGTCGCGACGCTCGACCCGGGGCTGAAGGTGATCGCCCCGGTGCGCCAGTGGCGGATGGGCCGCGAGGAGGAGATCGCCTATGCCCGCGAGCACGGGATCCCGATCAAGGGCGGCGCCGAGGCGGCCCCCTACTCGATCGACGACAACCTCTGGGGGCGCTCCTCGGAAGGGCTCGAGATCGAGGACCTCGGCTCGGCGCCGGCCCCGGAAGCATTCCAGCTGGTCAGCCGGCCCGAGGACGCGCCCGACCAGCCGCAGACGATCCGTGTCGGCTTCTCCTCGGGTCGCCCGGTCTCGCTCGACGGAGAGGCCCTTCCGCTGGTCGAGTTGCTCGAGCGAGTCGCCGCGGCCGGGGAGCGCCACGGCGTCGGCATCGTCGACCACATCGAGGACCGGATCATCGGCCTGAAGATCCGTGACCTCTACGAGGTCCCGGCGGCCGCGATCGTTCTCGCCGCCCACCAGGAGCTCGAGAAGCTGGTCTCGACGATCCACCAGAACAATTTCAAGGCGACCCTCGATCGCCAATGGGCCTACCTCTGCTACGCGGGGCTCTGGTACGAGCCGCTGCGCGAGGACCTCGACGCCTACATGTGCTCGGCCAACCGCCACGTTACCGGCGAGATCACGATGAAGCTCTTCAAGGGGTCGGCGACGCCGGTGGCGCGCTCCTCCCCCTACGCGCTCTATGACCGCTCGCTGGCCAGCTTTGGCGAGTCCGGGGGCGAGTTCTCCCAGTCGGCGAGCCCGGGGTTCATCGAAATCTTCTCGCTGCAGAGCAGGATGGCGCGTAGGATCAGGCAACGCGGCGAGAGCAAGGAGGATTCTTGATGTACCAGATCATCGGCAAGGCGGCGGTCAAGGGGATCGTCCTTCTGGTTCGCATGCGCTACGGCACGCAGCTGCGGATCGCGCTCGGGGTGGGGGTCGCGGCGACCCTGATCGGCGGCTACCTGGCCACCCGGGGAGACGCCGCAGAGGCGTAAATTCGGCGCTAACAACCGCGCAACGCGCAATATTTGTTGCGTCTTATGGACAACCTGTTAGCGTTTCCTCACATTTCGGATAGCTTCTCGCGAGCAGAAATCACCGCCTAATCCCACTCGTACGGCGGGTCGGGGGCGGGGGAACCGGAGCGGCTCCGACCGAGAATCGGCGGGCCGCAGGGGCGAATCACAGCCGTGTAGCGCCACTCCTTCGGCGCGAGCCCGACAGCTAACCCCGCAGGCGACCGAAGGAGGTACGCGTGGCGCCCAAATTGAAGAACCTCAGTCGCCCGAGATGGCTTTCAGGCCTGCTCGGAGCCGGGGCGATCGCCCTCCTTCTTCCCGCGGCGGGAGCCTCAGCCGCCGACGTCGGGGCGCTGGAGGCGAAGGTCGCCGGCGCCCGCTCGCAGGCCGAGGCGATGAGCGCCGAGCTGGCGGCGAGCCAGGCGCAGATGGTCGCCGCGCAGCAGCAGGCGGCGGCCGCCGCGGCCCGGGAGCAGCAGGTCTCCTCGCTACTCGCTGTCGGCCAGGAGCGATCGGCGGAGCTCGCCGCCGGGGTGAGGCGCTCGCAACGGCAACTGGCGGCCGAGAAGCGGCGCCTGCGCCGTGCCCGGGCCGCGCTCGCCCGGCGCCTCGTATCGATTTATGAGAGCGGCGTACCGGACTCGACCGAGCTGATCCTCAGCGCTCAAGGCTTCGATGACCTCGCCACCCGCACCGACTACCTGAAGATGATCGAGGATTCCGACACCAGCCTCGCGGGGCGGGTGCGCCAGGTCCGGGATGCGGTCAGCCGCGAGCTCGAGAAGGTCGAGCGGCTGAAGGCCCGGGTCGACGCCTACAACGCGCGCCTCGAGGCGGCGCGATCGCAGATCTCGGCGATCCGGGGCCGGGCCGAGTCGACCGCCGCCCAGTTCCAGGCGATCGCTTCATCCCGTGAGACGACCCTCGCCAGCCTCAAGTCGAGTATCGGCGGCTGGGTCGGCGAGATCGAGGCCGCCCGGGCCGCGGCTGCCGCCCGGCAGGCCGCCGCCGATCAGGCGGCGCAGGCCGAGCAGGCGGCGCAGGCCGAGCAGGCATCCGTCGCGCAGAGCGCCGCCAGCCAGCAGAGCGCCCAGGAGGAGGTCGACAAGTGGCTCGGCGGCCCCTACTCGATCCCCTCCTACATAGTCGCCTGCGAGTCCGGCGGCAACTACGGCGCGGTCAACCCCTCCAGCGGCGCCGGAGGCGCCTACCAGATCCTCCCCTCGACCTGGGCGCTCTACGGGGGCACGGGCAACCCCGAGGACGGCAGCAAGTCCCAGCAGGACTCGATCGCCGCGCAGATCTGGGCCGACTCGGGCGGCGGCGCCTGGGTCTGCGCCGGCTGAGCCGCACCCCCCCGACCGGCACCCCCCGACGTGGGACCTTTCAGCCGCCATATGGACGCTTCAAAGGTCCCACCCCCGCCGGGCCTGCGACGTGGGACCTTTCAGCCGCCATATGGACGCTTCAAAGGTCCCACGTGGCGTTTGGCCTGGTAGCTAGGAGCGGACGGCGGAGATCCGCGACAGGTCGCGGGGGCGCAGCAGGGCCAATAACTCCCCGTCCTCGAGCGCCGCGACGCCGCCCTTCTTCAGCTTGACCCGGGCGCCGGTGAGCCTCGCGACCTCCTCGGAGAAGTCGGGCTCGTGGCCGACCAGCAGGACGACGCCGCGGCCGGCCGCCAGGTCGGTCGCGTCGAAAGCCCCGCCACGAAGCGCTTCGGAGATCTCGACCTCGACGCCGAGGGGCTCTGCGGCGAGGCGGGCGGTGTCGGCGGCCCGCACCTTCGGCGAGGCCAGGCAGGTCTCGATCTCGGCGCCGAGGGCGGCGAGCGCGACCCCCGCCCGGTGGCTCTGGCGCTCCCCCTTGGAGGTGAGCCGCCGGCTTGCGTCGTCGCCGTCGCCGTCCTCCGCGTCGCCGTGGCGCAGCAGGTAGATCATGCCGCGATCCTAGAGCCCCGCCGCTCGCAGATCCGAAGGCCGCAGTTAGCGGAGAGCCGCGCCGCCGCCGGGGGGTGGCATCTGCCTCGCTTGGCATGATCGAATCCTGCCCGTGAGCGCTCCCTCCGTCGCCCATCTCCACGCCCACAGCGAGTACTCGCTGCTCGACGGCGCCTGCAAGATCGAGGCGATGGCCGCCCGTGCCGCGGAGCTGGGGATGCCTGCCCTCGGCCTCACCGACCACGGCGTGATGAACGGCGCGGTCGAGCTCTACAAGGCCTGCACCAAGCATGGGATCAAGCCGATCATCGGGCTCGAGGCCTACCTGGTCGACGATCGTCGCGCCGTCTCCGAGCAGGTCCGCTACGAGCGCAACCACCTCACCCTCCTGGCAGCCAGCAACGCTGGCTTCCGCAATCTGGTCGAGCTCACCTCGGCGGGATTCCTGGAGGGCTTCTCGAGGGGCAAGGCGAACGTCGACATGGAGTTGCTCGAGCGCCATTCGGAGGGCGTGATCGCGCTCACCGGCTGCCTTCAGTCCCGCTTCTGCCGGCGCCTGGTCGAGGAGCGGCCCGAGGACGCCCGGGCCCACCTCGACGACCTCCTCCAGGCGTTCGGCCCCGACCAGGTCTACTTCGAGGTGCAGAAGAACGGCATTCCCGACCAGGACAAGGCAAACCAGGGGATCGTCCGTTATGCCGCCGAGTTGGGCCGGCCGCTGGTCGCCACCGCCGACGTCCATTACCTGCGCCGCGAGGACTATGACCACCACGCGGCGCTGCTCTGCGTGCAGACAAAGTCGACCCTGGAGGCGCCGAAGCTCACCTTCGACACCAACGAGTTCTTCCTGAAGAGCGCCGCGGAGATGGCTGAGTCCTTCGCGGAGTGGCCCGAGGCGGTGCCGATGACCCTCGAGATCGCCGAGCGCTGCGAGATCGAGATCGAGCTCGGCAAGCTGCTGCTGCCCCGCTATGAGACCGAGGACGGCTCCGAGCCCGAGGAGATGCTGCGGCGGATCGCCGCCGAGGGCCTGCGCAGGCGCTACGGCGACCCGGCTCCGGCGGAGGCGGGCGAGCGGATGGAGTTCGAGCTCGGAGTGATCGAGGAGATGGGGTTCTCCTCCTACTTCCTGATCGTCTGGGACTTCGTCCGCTACGCCAAGGAGAACGGGATCGCGGTCGGCCCGGGGCGCGGCTCGGCCGCCGGCTCGATCATCGCCTACAGCCTCGACATCACCGACATCGACCCGCTCGCCAACGATCTGCTCTTCGAGCGCTTCCTCAACCCGGGGCGGAAGTCGATGCCCGACATCGACATCGACTTCTCGGTCCGCGGCCGCGAGCAGGTGATCCGCTACGTCGCCGAGAAGTACGGCCGCGAGTCGGTGGCCCAGATCATCACCTTCGGCACCATGGCTAGCCGCGCGGGTGCTCGGCTTCGACTACGGCACCGGGGACCGGCTGGCGAAGCAGATCCCGGAGCCCATCCTCGGCCGAAATCCCTCCTTCGAGGAGTGCCTGAAGCCGGGCAGCGACCTGCGCAGGACCTATGACTCCGAGCCCGACGCGAAGCGGATCCTCGACGTCGCCCAGGGGCTGGAGGGGATCATCCGGAACAACTCGATCCACGCGGCAGCGGTGGTGATCGCCGATCGTCCGCTTCAGGAGATCGTGCCCCTGCAGCTGGCCGAGGACCGCAGCGCCACGGCGCCTGGCGGCAACGGCAACGGCTCGGGCAAGCAGGAGCGCTCCTACAAGATCGTCACCCAGTACTCGATGGGGCCGATCGAGGAGATCGGGTTGCTGAAGATGGACTTCCTCGGGCTCCGCAACCTCGACGTGATCGAGGACGCGGCCGAGATCATCAGCCGCTCGCGGGGGATCGAGCTCGACATCGGAACGATCCCGATGGACGACGCCGCCACCTTCGAGATGCTCGCCGCCGGCGAGGGCACCGGGGTCTTCCAGCTCGAGTCGGAGGGGATGCGGGAGGCGATGAAGAAGGTCCGGCCGAGCGAGTTCGACGACATCGTCGCGCTGGTCGCCCTCTATCGCCCCGGAGCGATGCGCTACATCCCCGACTACGCCCGCGGCAAGGCGAGCCCGGCCTCGATCCGCTACCCGGACGAGCGCTTGCGGCCGATCACCGAGCCGACCTACGGCTGCGTGCTCTACCAGGAGCAGCTGATGGAGATCGCGAAGCGGATGGCGGGCTTCCCACCCGCCGAAGCGGACGACCTGCGAAAAGCGATCGGCAAGAAGAAGCGCGAGCTGATGGCGACTATGAAGGACCAGTTCATGGCGGGGACGGCGTCCTCGGGGACCGATCGCAAGGTGGCCGGCGATCTCTGGTCGCTGATGGAGGCTGCCGCTGATTACTCCTTCAACAAGTCCCACGCCGCCTGCTACGCGTTGATCGCCTACCGGACCGCCTACCTGAAGGCCAACTTCCCGGCCGAGTACATGGCGGCCCTGATCTCCTCGGTGATGAACACCAAGGACAAGGTTCCGTTCTTCGTCAACCGCTGCGAGGAGATGGGGATCGAGGTGCTGCCGCCCGACGTGAGCTCCTCCGACCACGGCTTCGTCGTCTCAGAGAAGGCGATCCGATTCGGCCTCGACGCGGTCAAGAACGTCGGCCATTCCGCCGTCGAGGCGATCCTCCGCGCCCGTGAGGACGGGGCCTTCGCCTCGATTTGGGACTTCTGCGAGCGGGTCGACGCGCGCGCCGTCAACAAGCGGGCGATCGAATGCCTGATCAAATGCGGTGCGCTCGACTCGACCAACAGCTCCCGCAGGGGCATGCTGGAGACGCTGCCCGCGGCACAGGCGGCCGGACAGAAGGCCCAGGAGGATGCCCAGCTCGGGCAGGGCTCGATCTTCGACTTCGGCGAGGGCGGAGAGGCCGAGGGCGCCACCCGGGCCTCGGTCCAGCGACCGTCGATACCGGCGGCGGAGTTCGACCGGCGCGAGCTGCTGGCAATGGAGAAGGAGACGCTGGGGACCTACCTCTCCTCGCACCCGCTTTCGGAGGTCCGCGACGCGCTGCGAGCGCGGGTCGACTGCCGCCTCTCCGAGCTGGCCGGCCGCCAGGATGGCTCCTTCGTCACGGTCGGGGGAATCGTCACGGAATCCAAGAAGATCCGCACCAAGAGCGGCTCGCAGATGATGTTCGCGACGCTCGACGACGTCGAGGGCCAGATCGAGATGCTCATCTTCAAGGCCGATGAGGCTTCCAGCGCCTCGGTGATCGCTCCCGACGCTGTGGTCATCGTCCGCGGCAGGGTCGACCACAAGGAGCGCGGCGAGACGAAGCTGGTGGTCGCCGAGGCCGAGCGCTTCGAGCCCGAGCAGGCCGAGATCGACCGCGCCGCCGGCTCTCCGGCGGCCGGGCGCAACTCCGGCCCGCTGACCCTGCGGATCAACGCCGTCGACTTTCGCCCCACCCTGGTGGAGGAGCTGAAGTCCGTGTTCGAGCACTTCCAGGGCGATACCGAGGTGCTGCTCGAGATGGAGACCCGAGAGGGAATGCGGCGGCTTCGCTTCGGCGACGGCTACCGGGTGCGACCCTCGAGCGGGCTGCGGGCCGAGCTGGACGGACTTCTCGGGCCCGGGGTGATGGCGGCTTGATCACCCCTCTGACGCCCTCGGGCGCCTAGACTTCGCAGGCGATGGCTACGCGCCAGAGAGAGGAGAGCACTGCGCGGGTCGGCGAGTGCCGGCTCTGCCGCTCCTTTTGCGACAAGCTGGTCGAACCGCGAGGATGCATCGAGCTTGGATGCGACTTTCTCTACAGCTACGTCGACATGCTCAACGGCCGCCAGTACGTGGGCTGCATGCAGGAGGTGTTCGCGGCCGAGATCGAGCTGGAGGCCGTGCTGCAGCCCGGTGGCTTCGGCGGCGTCAAGATGACCGGCTCTCCGCTTCCCCAATGCCAGTTCACGGTCGAGCGCGCCTACGAGGGCGAGGGGCCGGCGTTCGACTGCGTCAACCCGCGCTTCTTCGACTGCACCGACCAGGGGCCCGAGGGCCTGCGCGCATTCGACCTGCGCGACGTTCTCGCCTAGCCGGGGCCGCCAGCCCTCGGCTGCGCTTCGAGCGGTTGCGGAGCAGCGCTGGCGGGTGCCGGATCGCGGCGCGGGGCCGCGGGCCCCTTGAACTCGACCGCCTCCGTTCCCCCGCAGCGCGGGCAGGTCTGGCCTCCCAGAAAGAGGACCGACTCGCATCTGAGGCATCGCATCGTCTGCATCCGCGGCTCTATCGGCCGGCCCCCCGGCCCGCTTTAGGAGGCCGCGGCCGGGTGGACGGCCCTCACCCCGCGCTGATCGTGACATCGTTTGATGTAGTCTTCCTCGCGTGAGTGATGAGCAGGCAGCCGCCGCAGAGCAGGTTGTCGCCGAGGTGACCAACGGGTCCTCTCCGGCGGGTCAGGACGAGCCCCGGTTCAGCCTCGAGCTGAACCAGGACCAGAAGGACCTGCGCGAGTGGGTGCACGGCTTCGCCGAGGGAGTCGTCAGGCCGGCGGCCGCCGAATGGGACGAGCGCGAGGAGACGCCCTGGCCGGTGATCCAGGAGGCGGCGAAGATCGGCCTCTACGGCTTCGAGGCGCTGGCCCAGTTCTGGGGAGATGAGACCGGGCTGACCCTGCCGATCACCACTGAAGAGCTCTTCTGGGGGGACGCGGGGATCGGGATGGCGATCATGGGCACCTCGCTGGCGGTCGCCGCAATCTTCGGCCAGGGAACTCCCGAGCAGCTCGGGGAATGGGTGCCGCAGTGCTTCGGCACGCCCGAGGAGCCGGCCGTCGCGGCCTTCTGCTCCTCCGAGCCCGACGCCGGCTCCGACGTCTCGGCGATCCGCACCAACGCCAAGTACGACGAGGCGGCTGACGAGTGGGTGATCAACGGCCAGAAGGCATGGGCGACCAACGGCGGGATCGCCGCCGTCCACGTGGTGATCGCCTCCGTCGATCGCGAGCTCGGCTCGCGCGGGCACGCCGCCTTCGTCATCCCGCCCGGGACCAAGGGTTGCCAGCAGGGCGCCAAGGTGAAGAAACACGGCCTCCGCGCCTCCCACACCGCCGACGTCCACCTCGATGACTGCCGGGTCCCCGGCTCCTGCCTGCTCGGCGGCAAGGACAAGCTCGACCAGCGCCTGGCCAGGGTCCGCGAGGGCAAGCAGGGTCGCTCGCAGGCGGCGATGGCGACCTTCGAGGCGAGTCGCCCGACCGTCGGCGCGCAGGCGCTCGGCATCGCCCGCGCCGCTTACGAGTACGCGCTCGAGTACGCCAAGCAGCGCGAGCAGTTCGGCCGGGCGATCATCGAGAACCAGGCGATCGCCTTCACCCTGGCCGACATGAAGCTCGAGATCGACGCGGCCAGGCTGCTGGTCTGGCGCGCCTCGTGGATGGGCCGCAACCAGGTCCCCTTCGAGAACGCCGAGGGCTCGATGTCAAAGCTGAAGTCCGGCGAGGTGGCGGTCTGGGCGACCGAGCGGGCGATCCAGATCCTCGGCGGCAACGGCTACACACGTGAGTATCCGGTGGAGCGCATGCACCGCGACGCGAAGATCTACACGATCTTCGAGGGCACCTCGGAGATCCAGCGCCTGGTGATCTCGCGGGCGATCTCAGGCGTTCACGTCAACTAGCCGCCTCTCGGCTTGCGGCCTTGGCGGGCCTTCAACCCGGCTTTGCGCAGCCGCCTCGCGGTCGCGACCTCCGCGCGGTCCGGTCCCTTCTTCTCGGGCCCGGGAGTCTCCAGCGTCGCCGGCAGCCCCTCGAAGCGCGGCTCGGAGAGGAAGGCGGCGAGGCCCTCGCGGCCCATCTCGCCCTTGCCGATGTTGGCGTGGCGATCTCGACAGGAGCCGAGCGGCGCGGCCGCGTCGTTTACGTGCACTGCCCCGAGGCGCTTCAGGCCCAGTTTGGCGTCGGCCTCCTCCAGCACCGCCCCGAGATGGGCGGCGTCGGTGATGTCATAGCCCTGCACGAAGAGGTGGCAGGAATCGAGGCAGAGGCCGATCCGCCCCCCGCCGCCGGCAAGCTCGACCAGCTCGGCCGTCTGGTCGAAGTCTCGGCCCAGCAGGCCCTTGTGGCCGGCCGTCTGCTCGAGCAGCAGCGGGCAGCGCTCGGTCTCCTCGAGCGCCGCCGCAATCACCTTCGCGGCGCGCTTGATCGAGGGCCCGAGCGGCTCGCCCTTCTGCGCACCTGGGTGCAGGACGACGCCGGCGGCCCCGATCCCGTCGCCGATCCGCAGCGCATGGGTGAGCGAGGCAAGCGACTTGCGCCGAAGCTCACGGTCCTGGGTCGCGCAGTTGATCAGATAGACGGCGTGGATGATCACTGCGTCGACCCGAGAGGAGGCCATCGCTTCGCGGAAAGCGGCGAAATCGTCTGCCTGATAGCGGGTGGGGCGCCACATCCGCGGGCTCTGGTTGAAGATCTGGATCGAGTCGCAGTTACGGCGCTCGCCGCGCTCGAGCGCGGCGACCAGGCCACCGCTGGTGGAGACATGGGCGCCGATCAGCACTGGTTGGAGGTCTTACTTGGAGGCCGGCTCCGGCCGGCCGAGGAGGCAGTCGTTGTCGGCGGGCACGCTTGCCCTGACCGCGGCCAGCGCCGCCTCGGCGTCGTCTGCATCGAGGACTGCGACGGCTCGGGCGAGCTCGTCGGTCGAGAGTCCCCCGGGGCCGAAGCCGGCCGACGCGGGCCCGGTGGTGCGGATCCCAGCCGCGCCTAGAGCCGTGACCACCGGATCGAGGGAGCTGCCGCTGATCGGGACGTTGAAGATCGGCATCTGGGGCAAGTCTAGGCACGCCTGTGGAAACATCCGCAGCCGAGAGCGATGAGCCCAGACCTCCGAGTCAGATTCGCCCCCTCGCCGACCGGCGCCCTGCACATCGGCGGCGCCCGCACGGCGCTCTACAACTGGCTGATGGCGCGCCACGGCGGCGGCTCGCTGCTCTTGCGGATCGAGGACACCGACCGCGAGCGCTCCACCCCGGAGAACGTCGAGCAGATCCTCGACGCGCTGCGCTGGCTCGAGCTCGACTGGGACGAGGGCCCGCTCTCCCAGGTGGAGAGGGCCCCGCGCCACCAGGCGGCGCTCGCGAAGCTGCTCCAGTCCGGGGCCGCCTACCGGGATGCAACGACAGCGGAGGACGTCCGCGCCTGGAAGGAGCGCCACGGAGCGGGCCGGGGCTACCGTGGCGAGCCCACCGAGGAGGCGGGGGCCGCGGTGCGGCTGCGGGTCCCCGAGGACGGGGAGACCGTGGTCGAGGACGTGATCAGGGGCGAGGTCTCTTTCCCGAACTCGAGCTATGACGACTTCGTCATCGCCCGCGGCGACGGCTCGGTCCTCTACAACTTCGCGGTCGCCGTGGACGACGCCGAGATGGGGATAACCGACGTGGTCCGCGGTGACGATCATCTCTCCAACACCCCCAAGCAGCTGCTGGTGCTCGAGGCACTGGGGCATTCACCGCCGCGCTACGCCCATCTGCCGCTCCTTCACGGTCCCGACGGAAAGAAGCTCTCCAAGCGCCACGGGGCGGCCTCGGTTCAGGAGCTCCGCGAGGCCGGGTACCTGCCGGCGGCGATTCGAAACTACCTCGCCCTGTTGGGCTGGGGAACCACCGATGACACCACCCTGCTGAGCACTCCGGAGCTGATCGAGCGCTTCCGGATCGAGGACGTCGGTCGCTCCTCGGCGATCTTCGACGAGCGGAAGCTTCGCTGGATCAACGGCCGCTACATGCGGGAGATGGACCTCGACCACTACACGGCCGCGGTTGCCGCCCATCTCGGCCGGGAGGCCGACGAGCACCTCCGCGCCGCCTGCGCGATCGCCCAGGAGAAGGCCCAGACGCTGACCGAGGTCTGGCCGCTGATCCGCTTTCTGTTCGAGCCGCCGGTCTCCGACGAGAAGGCGTGGCGAAAGGTGATGAAGGACGGGGCGAGCAGGGCGCTGGGCGATGCCCGGGCGGCGCTCGCGGCGGGCGAGGATTTCGACGTCGCCGCTGTTGAGGCCTCGCTGGCGCCCGTTCCCGAGCGGCTCGGGGTGTCGCCGGGCAAGGTCTACCAGCCGATCAGGGTGGCGATCACCGGCAGCAGCGTCTCGCCGGGGATATTCGAGTCCCTGGCGGCCCTCGGCAGGAACGAGTCGTTGGCCAGGATCGACGCCGCGCTCGGGCGGCTCGGCCGCGAAGCGGGCTCAGCTGGCTGAGCCGCGGGC
>JBBRHQ010000033.1:0-15349 GCA_038222365.1 Solirubrobacterales bacterium | reverse complement strand
AATCGAACTTCGCGGGGGTGGGCCAGCACTTCGATCGCCGCCGACTGCCGGCGTCGGCGGGCTGCTTGAATAGCCCCGCCGGCGAAGCGATCGGGAGAGTCAACTCCGTCCGGGCACACACATCGTCCGCAATGGTTGGCGCCTGAATCGTTGCGCTGCCTCGCGGGTCCAAGAAGCAATGTCGGGTCGAAAGGCGAGGAAGAACCGCTTCCGCGAGCCTAGTAGCCGAGTCCCGACCGTCGGGACACCCTTAGACGCGGCCTGGCAAACCGGAGGTGAATCAGCGGGGGGGTGTAATCCGTCGTCGCAGGTGTCCGATCACCCGCGCTAAGGGTCCCCGGGTGGGGTGGCACCGGCGGCTGCGCGGCGCGATACTCCGCAGGCGATGTCGCTGGAGAACGTGGAGATCGTGAACCTGGCTATATCCGCAATCAATGAGCGGGATGTCGACGCGTACCTTTCGGTGTGTACCTCCGACGTCGAGCTGATCAATCCGGTCTCGGCGATCGAGGGCCCCAGCAGGGGCGAGCAGGGCGTCCGCACGTTCTTCGAGGGCATCAGCGAGGCAGCGACGAAGTTCGAGCTGGAGATCGAGCGTCTCCAGCCCCTTGAGGGCAACCGCGTTCTGGCTTGGCTCATCCTGCACCTGGAAACCGAAGGAGGCTTTCCGCAGAGACAGCCGATTACAAACCTGTACGAACTCGAAGACGGCAGGCTCTCGCGTGTCAGGGTCTTCCGAGATCGAACCGAAGCCCTCGAAGCCGCCGGGCTGTCGGAGTAGGCGATGTCGCAGGAGATCCCGCCGTTGGAGACCATTCGGGCCGGTTTCGACGCCTTCAACCGATGCGACTACGAGTCGTGGATCGCCCTCTATGACGAGGACACCGAGTTCCTCGACCTTGCGGAGACTCCGGACACCGGCGTCTTTCGCGGCCATGCCGGAATACGGGCCTGGCTCGCCAAGCTTCAGGAGGCGTGGGGCGAGGGGTTCCGGTTCAAGCCACTGAGCATCACGCAAGGCGAGGATGTGGTCGTCGTCGATACGCTCGCCCGCGGAGTCGGGCTCGGAAGCGACGTCAAGGTCGAAATGACCGTATACACCGTTATGCGTTTCCGGGACCAAAAGATCGTTTGGTCGAGGGGGTTCGCGGATCGCGCCGAAGCCCTCGAAGCCGCCGGGCTGTCGGAGTAGTCGATGTCGCAGGAGAACGTGGAGCACCTTCGCGCATTCTTGGAGACATGGGCCGTGAGGCATGGACGCTGGAGGCATGGCAACGGGGAGAGGTCATGGACATGTCTCTTCTCGATCCCGAGGTCATTTATGACGACACGGTCTTGCCGGACCACGCTGGTGAGGCCTATCGCGGCCATGAGGGGGTGGTTTCGCGGAGTTCGTGCGCGGCGATCTGGGGAAGGCCGTCCAGCAGCTCAAGCGGGAGTCGGGAAGCGGACTGTTGGTGGGAGGCGTGAAGCTCCCGTTGGCCCTGGCGGAGCTGGGATTGATCGATGAGTACGAGTTCGTCGTGCAGTCCAGGCTGGTGGGCCACGGGCCGACGCTGTTCGCGGGGGTGTCGAAGCGTGTCGACTTGAAACTCAAGAGCCGGCTGGAGTTCGGGCTCGGGGGCGGTCGCGATGCGGTGTGAAGCCCTCGAGGTTGCCGGGCTGTCGGAGTAGCGCAGGCGAGAAAAGTCAATGGACCCCGATGGGTGGGATAGAGGGGACCCGTGGCGTCGCGCCTACTGGAATAGGGGTGGCCGGGGGTTGACCCGCGGGACACGCTGCGGGACACAACTGCAGCATCCCAGTGACGTTCTATGAACCGTCTTGCGATCCAGTCGGGACACGCAAACGGCGCTGCGAAGCGGTAGCCCGCTTGTCCAAGCCGAAGGCGCCTACCGGAGTCGAACCGGTGTAAACGGCTTTGCAGGCCGCTGCGTAGCCACTCCGCCAAGGCGCCGAGCCGCAACAGCGTAGCGGCGGGCAGAGCGGCTCCGGGGCCTATTGCTGGTAGTGCTCGACCGTGTCCGGGGCGCGGCGGCTGGCCTCGTCTGGGTCGAAGCCGTACTGGCGCAGGGAGCGGCGCTGGCGGAGGAAGTCCCAGGCCTGATCGAGCTGGACCTTGACCTCCTCGAGGCGGGCGTGCTCCTCCTTGGTGAGGCCGTCTCCCTCGTGGGCGTGGAGGAGGTGCTCCTCCTCCTTGACGAGCTCGTCGATTCGGTTCAGCACGTGCTGGTCGTTCATCTCCGCCCCACTCTAGCTGGCCTGCGGTCGGTTGCGGCTGTGGTCGTGGTAGTGCTCGAGGGTCGCCTCGGTCGTCTCCCCTGGGACCTCGAGGCGCTCGCGAAGGGTCTCGGCGAAGTCGTCGATCGCCATGCCGAGGGCGGCGGCCCGCACCTGGAGAGCCAGCGGCCGGTCCTCCCCGCTCCCCTCCTTCACCGCCTCGCGCAGGAAGGGCAGCATGTTCGAGAGGGCGTGCTCGTCCTCTTCGGCTCGAAACCAGTAGGTGATCGGGAAATGGATCAGGTCGCGGCGGGCGACGATCAGCTGCTCGATGTAGGAGGCCAACATTCGCTCGAGCAGCCCGGGGTCGGAGTCGGCCAGCTTTCCGTGGCGATCCTCCGCCCTCCTGCTGAGACGGACCTCGTGGGCGAAGGAGTCGCGACGGGATATTGCCCCCTGGATCGAGATCAGCCAGGAGACGCTGGCGGTGAGCAGGCCGAGGCCGAACAGCGCCTCGATCGGCGCGAGGATCCGCAGCAGCGAGGCCTGCGGCGAGATGTCGCCATAGCCGAGGCTGGTGAGGTTGGTCAGCGAGATGTATACGGCGTCGCCGAAGCCCGAGTGATCGGACGGGTCCAGACCCGGGTCGAACCGGAACCCCTCGGGAAGGTGCGGCAGGAAGACGAGCGCCCAGCCGATGATCAGGAGCGTCGCCCAGACGGCGATCACGGTGATGAAGCTGAGCGGCCCCGCCAGCGCGTTCGCGGCCTGGCGGCGATTGGAGATCCGGGTGCAGGCAGTGGAGACGGCGCGAATTATCACCCGCCCGATCCTGCCGCGGCCGAGAGGATGGAAGAGCATCTCGAAGATGTCCCGCAGGGTGAGCGCGATCAATGCCACGCCGAGCGCTGTCCAGACCACGCCGATGCGGCGACGATAACCGAGGGCTTCGGGCACGCCATCCGTTCCCGGCCGACGAGATCGCGGCGGAAAGACCGAAGCGCCGGTGCGGGGGTATGTGATAACAATCGCAAAGGCGTTCTTGGCAGCAAGGGAAGGGAGAACTGTGAAGCGCTGGCTTTCGTCCTTGGTCGCAATGACCATCGTCCTCGCCGTGATGCCCGCGGCCGCCGCGGCTCATTGGAGGGATTGGCACAACCACGGCAAGCAGGACACTGCGCGCTACATCCTGCCGCCGGGCAACTACGGCGGCATTCCCTTCACCACCAACTCGACCGACCAGCTGCCGCTCTACTCCGGCCTGACGCCGCTGCGTGACAAGGTCACTCTCGATGACATCAACAGGCTCTTCCTGCCTGAGGACTTCCAGCCGATCGGTCAGACGCGCGAGGAGGCCACCGGCCGCCCCGGCCTTCGTCTGATCTACGACTCCTACGGGATCCCGCACATCTACGGTCAGACCCGGGACGACGTCGCCTTCGGCTCCGGCTGGGCGACCGCGCGTGACCGCTCCCTGCTGCTGCAGCTGGGCCGTGGGCCGGCCCGCGTCGCGGTGGCCGACGTCCCCAACATCAACGCCTTCAGCCTGGTGACCAGCGGGCAGTCGTTCGTGCCCAGCGCCTACACCGAGGGCCTGGTCACCGAGCAGCAGAAGCTGCTCGTCCAGACCTACGGGGAGAAGGGCCAGCAGATCATCGACGACGCCCAGGCCTACGCCGACGGGATCAACGCCTACAACGCCGCCAACAACGTCAACCAGCCCCCGGCAACCGTCAACGACGTCCTCGCCGTGACCGCCTTCATCGGCTCGATCTTCGGCGCCGGAGGCGGCGGCGAGGCCGCCAACGCCGACCTGCTGGCAAAGCTCCAGCAATCGCTCGGCCCGGTCAAGGGCTACAAGGCATGGGACGACGCCATGCTCGAAGACGATCCCGAGGCGCCGACGACGATCCAGCGGCGCTTCAACTATCCGACCTTCACGGGTGGCCGGGTCACCGGGTCAGTGGTCACCGATCCCGGCTCGGTGCAGAGCATCGACCCGACCGTGCCGCCGGCCGCCGCCGCGGCTGCGCCGGCGCGCCGCCAGGCATCCAATTTCCTGGTCACCGCGCCGTGGCGCTCGGCGTCGGGCAATTCCCAGGCGGTGATGGGGCCGCAGCTCGGCTACTACTACCCCGAGATCGTCCAGCAGGAGGACCTGCACGGCCCCGGCATCAACGCCCAGGGCGCGGCCGTGCCGGGGCTCGCCATGTACATCCTGATCGGGCGCACCAGGGACTACGCCTGGAGCCTCACCTCGGCCGGGCACGACGTCCGTGACGTCTACGCTGAGCAGCTCTGCGAACCGGACGGCTCGACCCCGACCCGGGTCTCGGACCACTACCTCTTCCGTGGGCAGTGCCGCGCCTTCGACGTGATCAATGCCGGCCTGCTGAACGGCAAGCCGGTGATCTACAACGCCTCGGTCCACGGCAACCAGTTCGCGACCGCGACGGTCCACGGCAAGCCCTACGCGCTGACCCGCCGCCGCTCGACCTTCGGTCGCGACGCGCTCAACCTGGCGGCGCTGAAGGACCTGACCGAGGGCAAGGCGACCACGCCGCGCCGCTTCTGGGATACCGCGAACGAGTTCGGCTTCACCTTCAACTGGGCCTACGTCTCACGCGACGCGACCGCCTACTTCAGCTCCGGCTTCCTGCCGAAGCGTGCCCGCCACCTCGACCGCCGCCTGCCGACCCTGGGCACCGGCGACTACGAGTGGCAGGGTTACCTGAGCGAGCACGAGCATCCCCATGACGTCTTCGGACCCGGAGGCCTTCTGCTCAACTGGAACAACAAGTCGGCGCCCGGGTTCATGCACGGCGACGACGAGCCCTATGGGTCCGTGCAAAGAGTTGAGCTCTTCGACAAGTGGCCGCGGCGACCGAAGGTCACCGACAACGTCGGAATCATGAACCGTGCGGCCACCGAGGACGTTCGCTCACCCGTGTGGCCCGTGGTCAGCAAGGTGTTGCACGGAGGGCCGGCGCCCAGCGCCCGCGACCAGCAGGTCGTCGACATCCTCGACGACTGGGTCAACCGCGACGCGCCGCGCCTCGACGCCGACGACAACGGCCTCTATGACGAATCCGGGCCGGCGATCATGGACGCCACCTGGCGACCGATCGCCGACGCGGTGATGACGCCGGTCTACGGAAACCTGCTCGGCGACCTCAACAACGTCCGCGGCCTCGGCGGCCTCTCGGGCGAGTCCTACGTCGATAAGGACCTGCGGACCCTGCTCGGAGAGCGGGTCCGGGGCCGCTTCAACCTCGCCTACTGCGGAAACGGCTCGCTCTCCGCGTGCCGGGCCTCGCTGTGGGCGGCGGTGCACTCCGCGGCCGACGCTCTGGCCGCGCAGTTCGGCGAGGCGGACCCGACGAAGTGGCTGAAGACGGCGTCGAGGACCGGCTTCGCCCCGGGCCTGCTGCCGAACACCTTCCCGACCACCAACCGCCCGACCTTCCAGCAGGTGCTGGAGTTCCAGCACGACTGGCATCACGGTGGCGGCTGGGGCTGGGGCCACTAAGCCGGGGTTCCGCTCAAACCCGAGTCAATCGGTCCAGATTTCTTGTCACGGAATGAATAGCGGCGACCAACGCGGGTAGCCGTGAGGCATGCGAAAGTTCGACGTCTGGATCCGGGACGAGCTCGACGAGCTCAAATCAGCGAGACTCGAGGCCGCCGGAATGCCCGTCAAGCCGGGCGATGCAGCCGATCAGGCGCCGAGTGAGATCGAGCGCCTCTCGACCATTGTCCGAGTAGCGGCGCAGAGCGAGGCGATGGCCCGCGCCCAGGTGGCTGCGGTGCTCGGCACCACGGGTGCGGAGCTTCGCGCCTACCCCGCCCCCGCCTAGCGGCGGACCTTCCCGGGAGGACTAGAAAAGGACGAACTGGGTCAAGGTTTCGCGTTTGCCGTCGAAAAGCCGGGTAGGAGGTTTTCGATGGCGAATTTCATGGTTCCAGTCAGATGCTTCAGGGGCGCGGCCGACGCATTGAGCGCCGGCGAGCTCAAAACCGGGCCGCCCCTGCCCCGGACGGCGTCCACCGGCAGCACCTCGGTCGCCTACCCCGTCTTCGTCGAGGCGATGAGTGAGACCGAGGCGGGGCGCAGGGTTCGCGACCTTCTGCCCCTGGTCGGATACGAGGTCGCCGAGCCCGAGCGCCTTCCCCGCGGCGCGGCGACCGTCTAGCACGCGCCACCTCCTTCCACCGCCGACCTCGGACCATATTCGGGTCCAGTTTCGTTCCCGCCCGGCGATTCAGCACCTATAGTCGCCGAATGTCTCGAATCGGGGGGTCCCTGCTGGCCGCGGCGGCATCGCTGTGCCTGGTGCCAGCCGGCGCCGGAGCCGCGATCGACTTCGGCAAGACCCCGCTCGCGGCGGGAGGGACACCGACCAGCGTCGCGGTCGGAAACCTCGACGGCAAGAAGGGCCCCGACCTGGTCAGCGGGTTGTATGAAAACGCGATCTCGGTCCGCCTCAATCGGGGCAACGGGACGTTTCGCGCACCGAAGCTCTACTCGACCGCATGCCCCGTCTACCAGGTCGAACTGGGCGACGTGACCGCCAGCGGGACCGATCTCAAGCGGGACGGAAAGCTCGACGCCGCCGTGCTCTGCGAGGCGAGTTCCGGGGACGCCAAGTACATCGGTCGCCTGCGGGGCAGGGGCAACGGCTCCTTCGGGCCGATGGTTGCCACCGGCTCGCTCAGCCCCGGCGCCTTCTGGCCCAACGGCGAGGCGCAGAACTTCACCCTGGCGCGGATGCGCAAGTCCGGGCCGCCGGTGCTGATCGCGCCGCGGGCGGGTTCGATCCTCGGTCCGCCGCCGTTCTACGTCCGCGATTACTTCAATGAGCTTTGCGCCAGCTACGACTGGGCGACGCTCGATTGCCTGCCGGTGCCGGGCGGAAAGTGGCCGCGGGTCGGGCCGCCGATCATCTCCGACGACCTCAGCGGCGGCGGCCTCGAAGAGGTGATCGCCAGAGGGGGTGCCCAGGGTGTGGCGATCTTCGGGGTCGAGTCCGGCCATTGGGCATCCTCGACGCGCGACTTCGGGCCGCTTCCGGCGGACACCGAGTTCACGGACATCGCGACAGGGGACCTCGGCTCCGACGGCAATCCCGACATCATCACATCGGCCAGCGCCACGGGAGCGGTCCCCGGCCACGGGCGGTTCGGCAGGATCAGCATCGTCCCCGGGCACGCCAACGGGGTGCCGAACCGCAAGGCACGGACCTTCAAGTCCACCGCCGGCGTGATCACCGTCGCCGTCGGCGATTTCAACCGCGACGGTGAGCGCGACCTGATCGGGACGCGGTGGATCTACGACGGAACCAAGGCCACGGCGGCGGCATTCGTCCAGCGTGGCAACGGCGCCGACAAGCTGGGCGCGCCGAAGATCGTGCCTCTGGCGAAGACCGATGCGTTCAGCAAGGCCCCGATCCGCGTCGCCAACCTGAACCGCCGCGGCGGGCCCGACGCGGTGGCGATCGCCGACCGCAAGCTCCAGGTCCTGCTCAACAGGGCCGGTCACCGCAGGCATCACTAGACGTCCTCGCAGGGTTGGAGGTTCGTTCCCGGGGTATCGGGCCTACCATGACCTTTTCGTTCGTGGGACTCGGCGCTCTGCCGGCCGGCGCGATCGTTCCGGTCTCAAACCTCGAGGCCTCACGCCCCTTCTACGAGGAGACCCTGGCCTCCCAGGGGACCCGGTCCCGGGCGGTTACCGGTTGAGCTGCGGCGGGGAATCGGCGATCTATCTCCTTGCCGATACCGACTATGCCGGCACGGCCGAGTGGCCCCTGGCCTCTTCCGATCCGATGATCTCGCCGCGTGCGTCGCCGAACTCGAGCGCCCGCGGCGTGCAGATGGAGATCATGGGAGAGGGCGACCCCTAGACGCCGGACGAACGCGGGATCGCCGATCTGGGTGAGATCGTGATCGCCTGGTTTCGCGACCCCGACGATCAGGTCATCTCGGTGTTCCAGCCGATTTGAGGGACTTAGATCCTGAAGCTCTTGGTCGCCGGCGAGGGATCTAGGGCGCGCTGGGAGTTTCGTGCCTTCACCTTAAAGGTGTGCCTCCCCTTCCTCAGATGCTTGTAGACCTTCGGTGAGGCGCAGGCCGTAAACGCCTTCCCATCGAGGCTGCAGATGAACCGGGAGCGGGGTTGAGAGGAGCCAAATCTGAAACTCGCCTTTCGCTTGGCGTGATTGACGGCGACTGACTTGAGCTTGGTGCTCGGCGGCAGGAGCGAATCGACCGCCATTCCGGTCACGCCGCTTGCGCCGCCGATGAACTCCTGGTCGGAACCGCTTCCGTCGAGCTTGGCGCGACCGATCGTGGAGAAGTTCGTCCAGTAGAGATGGCCGGCGTCGACGGCAATCCCCCAGGGGCTCCTCGCGCCCCCGATGAAGGCCTGATCGACGACGTCGCCGTCGACGAGAGCACGGCCGATCTTGCTCGTGCCGAAGTTCGTCCAGTAGAGATGAAGGTCGTCGACGGCGACGCCATACGGAGAGGCGGCACCCGTGATGAAACTCGGACTCACGGTGGAGCCGTTGATGTTGGCTCGCCCGATCGTGTCAGTGGAGTGGTTGGCCCAGTAGATGTGGCCCGCGTCCAATGCGAGGCCATAGGCCCCGGCGACGCCCGTGATGAAGGTCGGGTCGACACTGGAACCATCGATGTTGGCGCGGCCGATCGAAGAGCCCGACCAGTAGATGTGGCCGGCGTCGACCGTCAGGCCGCGGACCACACTCGAGCCCGTCGTGATGAAGCTCCGGTTCTTACCCGTACCGTCGAGCTTGGCGCGGCCGATCTTGCCGGTGGCGTTGTTCGCCCAGTAGATGTGTGTGGCGTCAACGGCGACGTCCAGCGGGCTGTCCAAGCCGATCATGAAGCTCTGGCTGGCGCCCGATCCGTTGAGATTGGCGCGGCCGATCGAGTCCGTGCCATCGTTCGCCCAGTAAAGGTAGGCGCCGACGCTGGCGGGTCCAATTGCAGCGAACGCCGTGAGCGAGATCGCGAGCGCCAGACCGAGCCGCAGCGAGTTCCGGACGCCCCTTCTGTCGGAGCGAGCAAGCCGGCGTCTGCTGTACATCGAACTCCCCCCCTTGCCCTCTTAAGGGTCGCTTGGCCCGATCGGAACAGCGAGCCTACATCAGCCGCTTCGTCAACGCGTCGACGAGGCGGTCCGGAAGCAGCGGCCGCAGGCGGAACACCGCCTTGCCGCTCAGCCCGACCGGATAGCGAGCCGAGGGGTTCGCGTCGTCGAGCGCCGCGGCGATCGCCTCGGCGACCTTGGCCGGATCGGCGCCGTTCTCCTCGGCGGGTTCGAGCTGGTGCTCGAACTTCTCCAGCTCGGGCCGGTAGCGCTCACCCTGCTCGGCCGGCAGGGAGCCGATCAGATCCCGGTTCCGCTCGGCGGCCTTTCGCCAGATCCTCGTGTCGGTCACCGCCGGCTCGACCAGGACGACCTCGACCCCGTCCTCGCGAAGCTCGGCGCGCATCGCATCGGCGAGTGCCTCGATCGCGTGTTTCGAGGCCGTGTAGGCGCCGGCGTAGGGAAAGGCCAGGCGCCCGTCCACCGAGCCGACGAACACCACCCGGCCGCGCCCGCGTCGCAGGGCGCCAAGCAGAGGTTGGGTGATCGCCAGCTGGCCGATCACGTTGACCTCGAGCTGGGCGCGCAGGTCATCGAGCGGCAGCACCTCGAGCGGCCCGGGAACGCGGCCCCGGCGTTGTTGATCAGCCCGGCCAATCCCGCCGGGCCACAGCGCTCCTCGACCAGCTCGGTCGCCCGCTCCACCGAGGCCCGACCCCGGCGGATCGGAGCGCCTCGGCGACGACCTTCGCCAAGGCCTCGGTGTTTGAGGTCGCAGGCGAAGGCTTCAGCGTGCAGTTGATCACGGTCGCCTTCATCGGACCTCGCTCCCGTCGTTCGGTTTGTCCGGAGATGCGCTCACCCGGAACGGGTTACCCAGCTCCGGTGGGTCGAATCAGCCCTGCTCCGGCCGCCCCAGGGCCTCCAGGGGGTCGGCGCGCTCCTGATACATGCAGACCCGGGCGACCGACCCGTCGCGGATCTCGAACACGTAGGTGGGGCGAGAGACGACCTCGATCCCGGTTCTCCTGCGTGCTAGCTCTCCAGGCTGACGCAGGGGAACGGGAACCTGCTGGCACCGGGGTGCCCGAGCGGCTTGCCTCCGAGGAACTTGATCCGCACCTTGGTGAAGTGATAGCCGCCAACGTTCGCGCAGCGGCGCGTCCGGTAGAGGCGAACCTTGACCCGAGCCCGCCGGATCCCGCCGCTGGCGCAGTCGGGGATGCAGGTCTTGTAGTAGCCCGTCCCGCGTCCCCGCGCGTAGCTGAACCCGTAGTGGCGCCAGTCGATCTTCTTCACCACCAGGCCGGCGTCCCCGCAGGCGGCGACGAAGTGGTGTGGTCGGTAGACGGAGTTGGTGCAGCGGCTCGGGAACTTCACCCGGTGGCTGCCGGCGAGGGCGGGCACGGCCAACAGCAGGGTGACGCCCAGCGCGAGGGACAGCAGGAGGAGGGAGATTCGCTTCACGGGCTCGATCCTAATCGGAGCGCCTCAAGACGTATTCAGTGCCACGGCGTCGCGGATCAGCGCCTTCAACGCCTTTTCATCGATCTCGTCGCCCTCCTTGAAATCGATCGCACGTCTGGTGTTGCCTTCGAGGCTGGAGTTGAAGAGACCTGAAGGGTCCTCCAAGGAAGCGCCCTTGGCGAAGGTCGTCTTCACCGCCTCCTTGTAGGTCTCACCGGTGCAGATGATTCCGTCGTGCTCCCACACCGGAACCCTCCACTTCCACTCCTCGACCACTTCGTGGTCGGCCTGCTTGACGATTGCCCGCAGCCGAGCGAGCGTCTCGCCCCGCCAGTCACCTAGTTCCTTGATCCTCGCATCGATCAGCTGAGAGGGAGATTCTCCTTCTTTTCCCTCGTTCGAGCCGCTCTTTCTCTTCATGGTTCTCGTCGCCTTCGTCGTGCAATCGGTCCCCTGGGGCTGCTGCCGGCCACGCTACCAGTCTGCGACCGACCGACCGCGACGCCGAGGACCGTCCAGGTCTCCTCAGTCCGGCCCTGCATCCGGGTCGTGGACGAGCCTCATCTCCCGCGCCAGAGATTCGTTCGCATACGGACCGTCGGCCTCGAGATCGTTCAGCACCGTCGCGACGATCTCCCGGGACTTGTTCTGGCTCATCTTCTGCTTGGCGACGATCCGGGTCGGGAACAGGCGCAAACCAACCGTCCCGCGGCTGGTCTTGCGGGCATCTGCCGCGACCTCGGGCGTGGCCTCGAGCGGCCGCGGGTTGGCGACGTGGCGCTCGAAGTGATCGACGAGCCGGTCAGGACCTCGAAGTTCTCCTCCGGCTCGAGGATCTCGGGAACTCCGGAGAGTGGGCGACGATGAAGTTCCAAGGGCCCACGTGGGTGACGATCGAGAACTCCTCGCGATCCTCCTCGAGCAGGATCGGGTAGTGCGATGCCGCCAGGCCGGTGGACGGGTTGGAGACCAGGACCGCCCACGGGTTTTCGCGAATCAGGCGCCTGATCTGGTCAAGGTCGGTGAGCTCGTAATAGGGGTTCTTACGCACGCGCTCCCCCGGCGAGGGGACGGTCGCTGTCGATGGATGGCCTCACGGAGTTCAGGGCGATGCGGCTCCGCCCTCGCCTACTCCGACCGCCCCGCGGCTTCGAGGGCTCGGTTGAGGGTCGGGTACTCCATCACTCGCCAGACAGACCTTTCCGTCCTTGACCGTGATCAGCCGGGCAACCGATTGCTCAAGCGCGACGTCAGCGCTGCTGCCCTTCATACCGGTCCCGCCGAATCTCTCGACAACTCCCACCTGATCGCCGACCTCGAGTATCTCGCCGGATTCGACCCACCACCCTCGAACATCTCGGACCACCCCATTGAAGGTGTGTCTCATCTCGTCATGACCACGATAGGTGCCCGGATCGAGAGCCTGATATTCGATCTCCCGATAGCCAGATCCCAGCCAGCGCCGCCCAATCCCTGGCAGCGAACGCGACGTACTCCCGACGCACGATCTCCAGGTTCTCCTGCGACATCGCCTACTTAGAGATCCCGGCGGCTTCGAGGGCGTCGCTGCGATCGAGGTAGTTCCTGACCTTGATGACCCGCCCCTCGTGAAGGGTGCTGATCGCCGCGGTGTCTGTCTCCACGACCATGCCGCTCTCACGGCCTCGAGCGACCTCGTGGACGAAGACGATCAGCTCATCACCTGTGTCGATGATCTCCTCCGGCCTCAATTCGAGTCGCTCCCAGGTGTTGTAGTAATCCCGGAACGCTTCAACGACCTCGACGTGGCCCCGGAGGACGCGTCCCTCGTCCAGTCCCCCGACCGCTCCGTGCCACTCCATGTCGGAGGCGTAGAGGTTCCCCAAGGCCAATTCCAGATCACCGCGCTGAAGTGCTGCGAACCCGCGACTGACGGCCCGCGCCAATACCCGCTGACGAAACTTCGACCTCGGCGGAAGGCGGGCTACCCGCGCCGTCAGCAAGGTAGTGATCGCCGGGAAGCGGGTCGCTATCCGCTCGTCGAGGCTGCGGCGTGGTCGTTCGCGATATCTGATCCGCTGGCGTTGCGCCCTTGGCTCCACGTTCTCCTGCGACATCGCCTTCGCAGTATCGCGCCTCGGGGGTTGGGGCCAACCCCTTGCGACGACCTCGACGACTAACCACGGCGTGGCTCTGGAAGGGTTCGTGATGAGCACCAGGGGCCCGGAGGGCGACCCTGGGGGTCCAGGCGACAGGCCCCTAGACGCAGGAAATCCTGCCGTAGCGGGGCGTTCCTGGGAAGCGGCTGATGGGATTCGAACCCACGACCTTCTGCATGGCAATAAGGTCACAGGCAAAAACGGAAATGTAGATGAGTCGCCGAAAATGGCTTTGCAGAGGCATCTCCGAACGGTCATAGCCAAGAATCGAGCTGCACGCTTTGACTCTGTTTGAGGGGCTAGGTTGCGCGTAGATTGCGCGGTGGGGCAGAATTTGGCGACCCTCGGCGAACAGCCGGACCCGGACCGACGAACAACTCCCTGGCTTACATCAACCATGATTCACGCAACGCCCGCAGCCCCAAGCGCCCCTCAGCAACCGAGCGGTTGACCTTGGTGTATGTCCAACCAGTGATCTCGCAGATCTCCGCGTAGCTGAAGCCCATCCCGAGCAGCACCAGCGCCCGGCGCTGATCCGGCTTGAGCTCGGCCAGCATCCGCTCGCGCTCGTCGAGACCTTCTGCACGAATCGCCAGCTCAGCCGGCTCGGGGGTCTCACCCGCCACCGCCTCGACCCAGGAGCGCCGAGAGCCGTTGCCCTCCGTCGGGCAATCGAGGCTGACCTCGCGCCGCCGCGATGCCTTTCGCCGCATCCGCCACGCCTCGCGCTTGATCGTGGTGTGAAGCCAGGCGAGCGGCTCGCAGTCGCCGCGGTAGCGCTCGATGAAGAGGATGTAGGCGGACTGAAGCGCGTCCTCGGCGTCCTCGGGCAGCTCGGCGTGTCGTCGGGCCTGGCTTCGCAGGCGTCCCTCGGCTCGGCTCAGCAGCTCGCAGAGCAGCTCGGCGTTCTGGTCGCGGTGGACAGTTGCGTTCGACTTCGTCTGGGTGTCCATGAGGGCGCCCACCTGCACGGCTTTGCCGTGCCAACATGGGTGCCCGGACACACGGGCGAAGCCGGATCAACGACCTCGCCCAGGAACGGTCTTCTCGTCTGGTCAGCGACCGAGCTCGATGCCCGAGGAGATCGCGCGGTCGAGGTCCTGGGATCGCCCCAGCTCGCGTTGAAGCGCCGCGATCTGGTTTCGCTGCCGCGACCACTCGGCTCGCTCGAGGCCGCTTCGGGGCTCGGCGCCGAGGGCATTGCCCGAATCGGTGATCCCGTGGCTTTGGCGGTGGCGCTCGATCAGCTCGAGGCCGCGCTCCCAGCGGGCGCGCTTGGCGGGGTTTTCGGGCTTCTCGCCGAGGGTCTGGGTGATGTAGTCGGGTGGACGGATGCGGGCGGCGGTTATCGCCAGGCGACGTCGCTCGGCGAGGAGCTGCTCGACCACAGCCAGCTCTGGCTTCGTCGAAGCCGACGGCTTCTCGACGGAAGCGGGGTGGGGTCCGTCGCCCTGCGGCTCCGGCATTTGGGGTTGGGATCTTCGGGCCTCCCTCAGCTCCGCTTCGAGCTGCGAACGTCGGGCGACCAGCTCCGAGGTCGGTAGCTGCGACAGCGGCGCCCGCAGCTGCTCGTCGATCGCGGCGCTCTGGGCGTCGTGCCTTGTGATCGCCTCGCGGATGTGGTCCAGGGGCTCGCGTTGGGAGGGTTGTGAGGGCGCGTACTCATCTCGTTGGAGCTGTATCTCGGAGGTTGCGTAGAGGTGGGTCTGCTCCCGCGAACGAGACATTGCCACGTAGAAGTCTCGCTGCTCCATTCCCCCCTCAGCGGAGACGAAGGCTCGCTCGATTGTGGCGCCCTGGGCCTGGTAGATCGTCGCGGCGTAGCCGTGCTCGAGCGATGGGGTGCCCTTCCCATTTGTTCGGGTGAGATAGTCGGAGTCGAGGACGACTCTGCGCTCGAGGTCAAGGCACTCAAGAGTCACCTCCCTTCGCTCTGCATCGACCTCGGCCACCTGCCAGCTCATTCGGTTAGCGATGCCCTCCCGGTTGGCGTTGATGCGGGTGATCACCTGATCGCCGACCGAGAAGCGCTGCCCCGCGACCTCGATCTCGGGGATGCCGAGCCTGCCTTCTTCTCGCAGCAGAGAGCGCGCCATCAGGTTCAGCCGCTCGACCTCGGCGTTTGAGCGGGCGATCATCAGCGCGTCCTCACCACCGGAGAAGGAGGCCCACCAGTCGGCGACCATCACCTCGCGCTTCGCCTCTGCGTTGGGAGCAACTGTGACCCGCTCCTCGGAGCGGTAGAGCTCGAAGGCCTCCACCCCCCGTCCATCGCGGATCCGCTTCGCCCCATCGCGGTCGAGGTCGTGGTTGTGGCGGATCACCTCTGTCAGGTAGATCGGCTCGGAGCGCTCGACGATCGCCCGGAAGAGGCCGCCGGCCTCGATCTCCCCCAGCTGCGCCGGGTCGCCAG
>JBBRHQ010000032.1:0-15603 GCA_038222365.1 Solirubrobacterales bacterium | reverse complement strand
CGACCACCGACCCTTCGCCGATCTCAGCCACGACCGGGATCCTGACCCGTGACCCGTGACCCGTGACCCGTGACCATCACGGTCCCGCCAAGATCGCCTGCGCCACATCCCTGAAGATCGGCGCCGCGACATCGTTCCCGAACTGGGGCGTGCACTCGACGCTGGCGGCAATCGCGACCTGCGGGTCCTCGGCCGGGGCGAAGCCGATGAACCAGGCCTGGTTCTGGTCGATGCCGCCACCGCAGGCCTCGTTGAAGGGCGTCTCGGCGGTTCCGGTCTTGCCGGCGACCGTCACCCCGGGGATCGCGGCGTTTGTCCCAGTACCGGCGCTGACCACTCCCTGCATCGCCGTATTGAGCTCGGCCGCTGCCTGCTTGCTGATCACGGTCGCTGCCTGGCTCGGCTCCATCCGCTTCGTGAGGCGGCCGTCCGGGTCGACCACCTTGTCCCAGATCTGCGGCTTCATCAGCACTCCGCCGTTGGCGACCGTCGCCGCCACCTCGGCCATCTGCAAGGGCGTCGCCAGCAGCCTCTCCTGGCCGATCGCGACCCGCCCGATGTCGATCGGGTCGTTGGCGCTGAGCAGGCTGCGCCCGTCGAATATGCCACTCAGCGAGAGCTGGTCGGAGGGCAGGTCGATCTGCGGCTTCGAGTTGAACCCGAAGGCGTTCATGTACTTGAACAGGGTCTGCTCGCCGACCTTCTGCCCGAGCTGGGCGAAGTAGGTGTTGACCGAGTTGGTCAGCGCGGTGTCGAGGCCGATCGCGCCGAAGTCCTCGTCGAAGTCGTTGTGCAGGGCGTGGCCCTCGACGTCGAGGATCCCCGGCGAGTTGATCGTTGTGTCGGGGGTGATCGTTCCGCTGTCGAGCCCGGCGGCAGCGGTGACGACCTTGAAGGTCGAGCCGGGCGGGGACTGGCCCTGGGTGGCTCGGTCGTAGAGGGGCGAGGACGAGTCCCTGTTCAGCTGCGCGAGATGCTCGGGGACCCGATTCGGGTCATAGGGCGGGTAAGAGGCGTTGACCAGGACGCGCCCCGTCTTCGGCTCGATCGCCACCACCGCGCCGAACCCGGCCGCGGCGAGCTCGTCGAGGGCGAGCCTCTGCGCGTGCGCGTTGATGCTGGTGACGATGTCGTTGCCCTCCTGCTTTCGCCCCCGCAGCTGGTCGAGGATCGAGACGAACTCGGAATCGTTTCCGACCAGCTCGTCGTTGTGGTACTTCTCGAACTCGGAGTCGCCCTGCTGGACGAAGCTGTAGCCGATCGGGTGCCCGAACAGCTCGCCCTCCGGGTAGCGGCGGACGTAGCGCAGCCCGGTCCCGTGGCCCTTTCCCACCGAGCGGGCGATCACGGTGCCGTCGGAGGCGAGGATGCGGCCGCGGCGGATCTGCTGTTGCTCGAGCAGGGGGCGCTTGTTGGCGCGCTTCTCCTTCAGGGCGTGGGCGTCGAACACCGACCAGTAGCTGGTGAAGCCGACCAGGACCGCGAAGAGGATCACAACCAGGCCGAAGAGCTTGGTGATCTGGCGATTCACGGACCGAGCGGGCGGGCCGATTGACGGGACTCCCGGCGAGCCCGGTCGGAGACCAGCAGCAGCAGTGCCAGGAGGACGAAGTTGGCGACGATCGAGCTGCCGCCGTAGCTGACGAAGGGAAGCGTCACCCCGGTCAGCGGGATCACCCTGGTGACCCCGCCGATAATCACGAACGCCTGAATCGCGAAGACGGCGGTCAGCCCCGTGGCGAGCAGCTTCGAGAAGCCGTCGGCGGCCATCAGGGCGATCTTGAAGCCGCGGGCCGTGACCAGCAGATAGACGAGGATCAGCCCGGAGGCGCCGAACAGACCGATCTCGTTGACGATCAGCGAGTAGATCGTGTCCGTCTGGGCGGCCGGCAGGAGCGCGTTATCGGTGCCGGGGATGGTGATCAGGCCCTGGGCGAATCCCTTGCCGAAGAGGCCGCCGTCCGCCTGGGCGAAGATCGACTGGAGGATCTGGTAGCCGGTCGTGGTCGGGTGCTGGTAGGGGTCGAGCCAGATCTCCACCCGGTCGTGGACGTGGGGAACGGTCGATGCGAAGAACCACGACCCGGCGAGGAACAGCGCCATCCCGATCACCACGAAGGAGAAGCGCCCGGTGGCGACATAGAGCAGCGCCAGGAAAGCGGCGAAGAACATCAGCGAGCTGCCGAGATCGCGGATGTAGACGAGCATGAACATCGAGGCCCCCCAGACGACCAGCAGCGGGCCCAGGTGCTTGAGCGGCGGCAGGGTCACCCCGAGCACCCGCCTGGCGCCGACGATCAGCACCTCACGGTGCTCGCGCAGGTAGCTGGCGAGGAAGATGACGATGCAGATCTTCGAGAACTCCGCCGGCTGGAAGGCGAGCGGCCCGATCTTCACCCCGAGGTAGGCGCCGTTGACCTGCTGGCCGATCCCGGGGAGGCGCGGGGCGAGCAGCAACAGAAGTCCGGCGCCCGCGATCGTGTAGCGGTAGCGCTCGAGTACCTCGTAGTCGCGCAGGAGGTGGATGGTCAGCGCGAAGAGGACGAGGCCTAGGACGAACCAGTTGGCCTGGTCGCGAGCCAGGGCGTCGTCGATCCGGTAGATCATCACCAGACCGATCGCGGTCAGCAGCGCGACCAGGGGAAAGAGATAGGGGTCCGCGTCCGGGAGCCGGACCCGCAGGTAGAGGTGGGTGGCGAGGCAGACGGCGAGGAAGTAGGCGCCATAGATCAAGCTGAGGTTGCCGAGCTGGCTGCGGTCCTGGGCGAATACCGCGGTGAAGCCGGCGGTCAGCAGCAGGGCGACCGGGACCAGCGCGAACAGCTCACGGTTGCGGGCGCTCACTTCTCGGCCCCGCTGCGCCCCGCCGCGCGATTGCCGTCCGCCGCAGCGGCGGCGCCCGAGCCGCGACCGTCGGTCCCACCCTTCGGCTTGCGCGGCGCGACCTCCGCCGTGCCCTCGCCGCCGAGGCCGGCCTTGCGCTCGATCTCCTCGATCAGCGAGGTGGCGTCGGAGCGCGAGCGCAGGTCGTGGCCAGTGACGGCGCCCTGCTGGCGAGTGGCGAGCGAGGAGGTCTGGATCGGGCTCGCGTAGCGCTCGTCGTAGAGGCTGATCCCGAACGGGAGGTCGTAGGGGAGCCCCCGGTAGAGCGCCACCCGCCCACCCTCGTCGGTGCCGAGGAACCAGACCTGGCGTATCCCGTAGGCGGCGCCCAGGACGACCGCGCCCAGGACGAGAACGGCGGCGAGCGCCTTCGCGGCGCGTCGCAGGCCCCTTCGCCCGGGGCGAGGTTGCCGCCGCTGCCGCGCCCCGGCCGCTGCCGCGCCCCGGCGCACCTCCTCGGCGGTGAAGCCCTCCTCTCTGGCGCTCGGGCCGACCAGCGTGGGGTGCTCGGCCGCCTCCGCCGGCGCGGCGGCGTCGTCGAGCCGGAAGGCGACGGCGGTGATGTTGTCGCGGCCCCCCTCGCGGTTGGCGTCGTCGATCAGTGCGCGGACCGCCGCATCGAGGGAGCCGGCACCCGCCAGCAGCCGCTCGATCCGCTGCTCGCCGATCATCGTCGTCAACCCGTCCGAGCAGAGCAGGAAGACGTCGCCTGGAAGGGCGGGGACCGTCTGCAGGTCCACCTCGACCTGCGCCTCCGGGCCGAGGGCGCGGGTGATGATCGAGCGCTGCGGATGCTCTTCGGCCTGCTCGTCGGTGATCTGCCCCTTGCGCCGCATCTCCTCGACCAGCGAGTGGTCCCTGGTCAGCAGCTCGAGGCTGCCGTTGCGCAGGCGGTAGGCGCGGCTGTCGCCGACGTGGCCGATCGCCACCTCCTCGGCCTCGGCATCGAGCATCGCGGCGGTGATCGTCGTCCCCATCCCGGCCCGGGACGGGTCGTCCTTGGCGAGCTCGTGGATCTCGCGGTTGGCGGAGGTGATCGTTTCCCTGAGGATCGTCTCGGGGGCGCCGTCGGGGAGGTCGCGCTCGAAGGCATCGGCGGCGGTCTTCGAGGCGACCTCGCCGGCCTGTGCGCCCCCCATCCCGTCGGCGACCACAAAGACCGGCGCGCGCGCGAAGTAGGAGTCCTCGTTGGCGTGGCGCTGGCGACCGGTGTCGGTGCGAAACGCGAGGTCGGCGACCTTCAGCACCATCTCACTCCAGCTCGAAGCGGAACTCGGTGTCACCGATGCGCACCAGGTCTCCGGGCACCAGCTCCGCCTCCCCGCTCAGCGAGGCGTCGTTCAGCAGCGTCCCGTTGGTGGAGTTCATGTCCTCGACGTAGTGACGCCCGGCGCGTGTGTAGATCCTGGCGTGCAGCCCGGAGGCGTAGCGGTCCTCGATGCGGACGTCGGCGTCGGCGGAGCGCCCGATCGAGAGTCCGCCGAAGAGGTCGAAGCGCTCCCCCGAGGAGAGCCCGCCACCGCGCTCGGCGACCAGCCAGGCGTCCTCGTCGCGGGCCCCCTCCTCGGGGCCGGGAAGGTTGTGGTAGCCGGTCGCGTCAGGGGCGGGGGAAACGGTCCGCCGCAGATCCTTGAGCGCGCTTCTGGCGATCCACAGGAGGAACAGGTAGAGCACGGCGAGAAAGCCGAACTTCAGAGCTACTGATATCGGCTCGTAGTCCACCGACTCATTGCTCGAGGTCGAAGAGGAAGGTCGTCGTGCCGATCGTGACCTCGTCTCCCGGCCGCAGCCGCGACGAGGACAGGCGCCGGCCGTTGACCTTGATCCCGTTGGTGGAGCCGAGATCGACGATCTGCCAATCACCCGTGTCGCCGCGGCGCAACTCGGCGTGACGGCGAGAGACGTTCGGGTCGCGCAATACGCAGTCGGTGTCCTTGGAGCGGCCGATCGTCGCCTTCGGGCCGTCGAGGACGTAGCGCCGATCGTCGAGGGCGACGATCGCCCTGCTTCCGAGAAGGCCGGAACGCTGCGGCGATTCCGCCTCCCGCTCCCTGACCGCCGAGTAGACCATCGTGTGACCCTCCTCGCCCTGCTTCGGGCTCTCGCCCTCGCGCGCCGGCGGCTTCACCAGCCGCGTCTGGATCCCGAACTCGCCCAGCCGCAGCCGCTCGTCGGTCTTAAACGAGACCGCCGGGCGGGTCAGGAGGTCATAGCTCCGCCGCCTGGCGTGTTCGAGCAGGTAACCCGAGAGCTCCTGCTCGAGTGAGCGCTCGTATCCCTCGAGCTTGCCCCGATCCTGCCGGGAGAGATGGACGACGTACTCGTTGGGGACGTAGATCCTCGAGACCGACGCCGTCTTGTGGGAGTCCATCTCCTTGGCCAGCTTCCGCGCCAGCTCTACCGGCTGGACCTCGGAGCTGAAGGCACGGCTGAACACCCCTTCGACGAGGCCTTCGATCCGGGCTTCGAGATTGCGCAGAACGCTGATGACGGGCTCCTTGGCTTGACACGAGTGCAGGCCTCCAGGGCCTGGGTCAGCGCTGGATCCTACGGAAGTGTGACCCCTCGATTTGCCGCAGCAGGCGCAGCGGCCGGAGCCCGCGGGCGTCGGGGGGCGGGCGCATGCGAGCCGGTGACCGGGTGGCGGGCGAGCCAGGCACGGGCAGGGGCGAGGATGACACCCGCGATCAGCGCCGCGACGCACCAGATTGCCATCCCCCCGAGGAAGGCCGGGGCGCTGAGAAGCGGCCAGAGGACGTCGGTCAGCGCGGCGCCCGCCGAGTCCTGCCAGCCCCGGGGAGGGCTGACCGAGGCCCCGAGCAGGAGATCCCGGTGAAGGACGACCTCGGCGAGGCTGACCCAGGCGAAGCCCGTCGCCGCGATCACGACGCGATCGCGCCAGCGGCCGGCGAGCGCGGCCACCGCCGGAAAGGCCGGGGCGAGGCCCAGAGCGCCGAGTGCCGGCGCCGCGGCCGGAACCATCAGCCCGCGGCCGGGGCCGCCGATCATCACGGCGGGCGGGATGGTGATCAGGGCGAGGAGCAGTGCCGCCCCCGGGCGGGTCGCAGCCAGAAGCCAGGCGGCGAGGCCCAGGGCGGCGAGCAGGAACCCGGTCCGCGGCCGCAGGAGCCAGGCGGCGGCGACCAGGGGGACCAGCAGAAAGGACCAGGCCGGGCCGGCCGGGCCGGTCGAGATCATCGCCGCCGCGGTGAGGCCGGCGGCGGTCGCGGCCGAGCCGACCTCGGCGAGCTCGAAACGCGCCGTGCCCTCGCCGAATGCGGGGATGACGGCCGCGCGATGCGGCGGCGGGAGCGTCCGCTCGGCCTCGAGCTCCTCGAGGGAGGACTCGATCGCCATTCCCAGCTCCTCGAGGGTGGGGCGCAGCTCCGGCTGCGGCTCGAGCGAGGCGTCGATCGCGTCGATTACGGGATAGGGCAGATCTGATCGGGCGCGACCCAGGGAGGCGACCGGCGTGCCGATCGAGCGCGCGGTGGCAGTCGGCGTCGCCCGCAGGTGAGGATTGACGCCACTCCAGCACTCATACAGCGTCAGGGCCAGCCCGTAGACGTCGGCGGCAGTTCCGGCCGGACCCCCCTCGGCCTGCTCGGGGGCGATGTAGGGGAGCGTCCCGACCACCGCGCCGGTGGCCGTCAGGCCCTCCGTGTCGAGCACCCTGGCGATCCCGAAGTCCATCAGCTTGGCCGGCGCGTCCCCCGCCGGGACCAGCACGTTCTGGGGCTTGATGTCGCGATGGATGACCCCCCGGGAATGGGCGTGGTCGAGCGCCTCGCAGAGGTCGGCGCCGACCTCTGCGACCTCGCGGTCACAGAGCTGTCCCTCGCTGGAGAGCTCGTGCAGGGTGGCGCCATCGACCAGCTCGCTGACCAGGTAGGCGCGGCCGTCCTCCTCCCCGAGCTCATAGAGGGTGACGATGCCGCGGTGGTTCAGCCTCGCCGCCGCCTGGGCCTCGCGCAGCACCCTGCTGCCCGCGTCGTCGGCGACCTCGATCACCTTGACCGCGACATCGCGCTCGAGCCGGCTGTCCCAGGCGCGGTAGACGACTCCGAAGCCGCCGCTGCCGAGTCTCTGCTCGATCCGGAAGCGGTTAAGTACCAATGAGCCCATCACCACTGGTTCGGCTTCGACGCCAGCCGTCGCAGGCCTGCCCCACCGCGCAAGAATCACACCGATCCTCGGTGGATGCTGGCGTGGCGCCCCCCGCAGCGTTCATACTTGCCGCCGAGCAGCGCAGCGGAGACCCTTCTTTGGATCCCTTCGACGAGGAACCCTCAGCATCACCGACCAGCGAGCAGGCCCTGCCGCGGCGGGGTCGTCGCGAACGTCGGCCGCGGCGACCGCGGCGCCAGCAGGTGATGGCGAGGCGAGGCATAGCGCTCGCCGGAGCCCTGATCCTCGTGATCCTGCTGGTGCTCGGGATTCGCGGCTGCCTCGACGCCCGCCACGAGCGGGCCCTGACCGACTACGCCCGCAACGTGACCCAGATCGTCGAGGAGACCTCTCGCACCAGCAAGGGCTTCTTCGGCCGGCTCGAGGATCCCGGGAGCGCCTCGGTGACCGACTTCGTCAACGAGACCAACGCCGACCGCAGCGCGATGGACGGGTACCTGACCCGGGTCCAGAGCCTTGGCGCGCCGGGCGACATGGGCGGCGCCCAGGACGGGCTGCAACTGGTCTACGAGCTGCGGGCCGCCGCCTTCGGGAAGATCGCCGACAAGATGAGCACCGCCCTCGGCGACGCCGGCCGGAAGCGGGCAACCGCCAGCATCGCCAACCAGATGAAGACGCTCCTGGCCAGCGACGTCCTCTACTCGCAGGTGGTCGGGCCCGAGATCAACGGCGTCCTCGCCGACCAGGGGATCGACGGCTCCGACGTCCCGGACAGCCTGTTCATCCCCGGCGGCGACACGAAGTGGCTGGATTCGAGCACGATCGACTCCTCCCTTGGACAGGTGACCGGCGCATCGGCGGCGGCCACCCCGGGCCTGCACGGCACCGGGTTGCTGAGCACCAGCATCGACGGGGTCGCTCTCACCGAGGGCACCCCGGCCACCGTGACCACCAGCGGACCGCCTGCGGTCGACGTGCAGGTCCAGAACCAGGGCGAGTCCGACGAGAGCGGCGTGACCGTCGGCGTCGCCGTCGACGGGGACGCCGCGACCACCGAGGAGATCAGCTCGATCGGCCCCGGGGAGACGCAGACCGTGACGGTGCAGCTGCCGTCGACCCCGAAGGGCCAGGTGACGCTCGACGTCGAGGTCGACGCCGTCCCGGGCGAACAGGTCACCGACAACAACAGGGCCTCCTACACGGTCAACTTCGGCTAGCGAGCCGCTGGTGTGGAGGAGCTGACCACAGCGACGGGGATCGTCGCGCTCGGCGCAGCGCTTCTCGCCCTCCTCGCACTCTGCTCCTGCATCCTCATGCTCCGCAGGCTGCGGCGGATCACCGATGCGCAGCGGGTGCTGCTGGGCGATTCGGGCGAGCGTGACCTGATCGCCCACGGCGCCAACCTCGACAGCCGCCTCGGCGAGCTCGCCGCAGGCGTCGAGGAGTCGGTCGGTCGGCTCGAGGCGCGCGACGCCGAGCTCGCCGCGGCGCTGAGGGGCGCAGTCACCCACTTCGCCGTGGTCCGCTACGACGCCCTCGGCGAGATGAGCGGGCGCCAATCGAGCTCGGTCGCCCTGCTGGACTCCCACCGCTGCGGGGTGGTCCTCTCCTCGATCCTCCATCGCGAGCAGGCCCGCCTCTACGTCAAGGGAATCGTCGACGGCACCTCGGAGCTGGCGCTCTCCCCGGAGGAGGAGGAGGCGCTGGGGGCGGCGCTGCGCCCGCGTGGCGCAGAGCGGACGGGATAGTGGTGAGACGGATCGCCTACCTGGGGCCGGAGGGGACCTTCACAGAGGACGCGTTGCGGGCGGCGCTCGGCGAGGGCGAGGAGTTCGAGCCGCTGCGGACCGCCACGGTCCACGAGGCGATCCTGGCGGTCCAGGAGGGCCGCGCCGACCGCGCCCTGGTCCCGTTCGAGAACTCGATCGAGGGCTCGGTGCGCGCCACCCTCGACGCGTTGGCGCTCGAGGCGCAGGGAGTGACGATCGTCGGCGAGCGCGACCATCCGGTCAGCCCCAACCTGATCAGCCGGCGGCGGGTGCCGCTCGATCAGATCGAGGTGGTGCTCTCCCACCCCCAGGCCCTCGCCCAGTGCGCGCGCTTCCTGCGCGAGGAGCTGCCCGCGGCCGAGGCGCGAGCCGTCGACAGCACTGCCGAGGCGGTCCGCCTCCTGGGCGGCTCCGAGCGGCCCTGGGGGGCGCTGGCGGCGGCCTCAGCTGCCGATCTCTACGACTGCGTCGTCCTCCGTCAGGGCGTCGCTGACCAGGAAGACAATGTCACGCGCTTCGTCTGGCTGGCTCCGAGCGGCACCGCCGCCTCCGGTGAGGGAGCATGGAAGACCAGCCTGGTCTTCTCCGAGCTGGGTGAGGATCACCCGGGTGCCCTGGTCGACGCCCTGCTGGAATTCTCGGGCCGGGAGATCAACCTGACCCGGATCGAGTCGCGGCCGCTCCGCCAGGGGGGCCTGGGGCGCTACATGTTCTTCCTCGACATCGAGGGTGCGATCAGCGAGGCGGCGATCTCCGAGGCGGTCGAGGGGCTGCGGGGCAAGGCTGAGTCCGTGCGCGTCCTCGGCTCCTATCCCGTGCGTGCCACCCTCTAGAATCGCCCCCGAGATGGCTAAGAATCGCGCCTCGGCCGCAGGAGCGAGGGCCGCGAAGTCAGGCCCCTCGACAGCCGACGCGACGGCAGGGGCAGGGCTCGGGGCCGGCGCTCGAGTGCTCGTCCTCAACGCGACATATGAGCCGATCAACGTCTGCACGGTGCGGAGGGCGGCGGTCCTGGTGCTGAAGGAGAAGGCCGAGGTGCTCGAGCGCGGCAAGCGGGCGCTTCGCTCGGAGCGATTGATCCTGGAGCGGCCGATCGTGATCCGGCTGATCAGCTTCGTCCGCATCCCGCGTGACGCCCATCGGCGCAAGATCACCCGCAAGGCGGTCCTGGCCCGAGATTCCTGGACCTGCCAGTACTGCGGATCGCGGAAGCCGGGGCTGACCGTCGACCACGTCATCCCGCGGAGCCGCGGGGGCAAGTCGGTTTGGGAGAACATCGTTGCCTCCTGCGCCTCCTGCAACAGGCGCAAGGGAAACCGCCTGCCGCGCGAGATCAAGATGCATCCGGCCAGCCGTCCCTCGCCGCCGGGGCCGACCGTCTTCATCCGGATCGCCAGCCCGACGATCCCGCGCGTCTGGCGCCAGTACCTGCCGGCGACGGCGTGACGGTCTCCGCCACCGCGATCAGCGCCTCCCGCCTGGGGAACACCAGATAGCGCGAGGGCCGCCCGAAGGCGGCCCTCGCAGGTGCGTCGGGAAGCGAGACGGGGGTTTCGCAACCGGTAGGGACAAGATCCGGTCCCCCGCTCGCCGGTGCCCGGGAAAGATTCCGCCGGGCGGCACGCACGGCCTCCTAGCGGCCCTGCACCTCCAGAGTCCCCGCAAGCATGTCAATCAAGTTAGGACCACCTCCTTTCTCTGGTGATCCGATTCAAGCACACTCCTCAGTCGGCCATGGGAGGCGCGTCGTCGTCGGGGGTGGCGCCGTTGCCCGAGGAGGGCGCCTCCGACTCGACCACCAGCGCCACGGCGCTGACCCGGTCGTCCTCCTTGATGTTCATCACCTTCACCCCCTGAGTGGGGCGACCCATTTGCGAGATGCCGCTGGCCGAGGTCCGCTGCACCATCCCGTTCTGGGAGATGAACAGCAGCTCCTGGTGCTCGCGGACGATCAAGGCGCCGGCGAGCCCTCCCTTCTTCTCGGTCAGCTTCGCCGTCAGCACCCCCTTGGTGCCGCGGCCCTTGACCGGGTACTCGGAGACCGGGGTGCGCTTGCCGTAGCCGTTCTCGGTGACCACGAAAAGCTCGGTGTCGTCGCGGGCGATGTCCATCGCCAGCACCCGGTTGCCCTTGGCGGCGACGTTCATCCCCTTGATCCCGCTGGTCGAGCGGCCCATCGGCCGCACCAGCTTCTCCGAGAACCGCGAGGCGTGCCCGGAATGGGAGACCATGAGGATGTCGTCCTGGCCCGAGGTGAGGCGCACCTGGACCAGCTCGTCGCCGTCGCGGACCTTGATCGCGATGATCCCGTCCGCCTTGATCGGCGTGTTGTAGGCGAGGAACTCGGTCTTCTTGATCTGCCCCTTGGCGGTGGCGAAGACCAGGAACTCGTTCTCCTTGAAGTCCCGGGTGGGAATCACCGCCATCACCTTCTCGCCTTCGCGCAGCGGCAGCAGGTTGACCAGGGCGCTGCCCTTTGCGGTGCGAGAGCCCTCCGGCAGCTCATAGACCTTCAGCCGGTAGACCTTGCCGCGGTTGGTGAAGAAGAGCAGGAAGTCGTGGGTCGAGCAGATGTGGAGGTGCTGGATGTAGTCGTCCTCCTTCATGTTCATCCCCATCACCCCGATCCCGCCGCGGTGCTGCTGGCGGTAGGTGGCCAGCGGCAGCCGCTTCACGTAGCCCGACGCGGTCAGCGAGATCACCATCTGCTGCTCGGCGATCATGTCCTCGACGTCGATGTTTCCGCCGAAGTGCTGCAGCTCGGTGCGGCGCTCGTCGCCGTAGGAGTCGGTCAGCTCAACCAGCTCCTCCTTGACCAGGGCGAAGATCCGCGACTCGTCCCCGAGGATCGTCCTCAGCTCGCCGATCCGCTCGATCAGGTCGGCGTGCTCGGCGCGGACCTTCTCCGACTCCAGAGCGGTGAGGCGCTGGAGGCGCATGTCGAGGATCGCCTGCGCCTGCTCGCGGGAGAGCTCGAACTCCGCGATCAGGCCCTCGCGGGCCGCTTCGGGGTCGGGCGAAGAGCGGATCAGGCTGATCACGGCGTCGAGGTTGTCGAGAGCGACCAGCAGGCCCTCGAGGATGTGGGCGCGGGCCTCGGCACGGCGCAGCTCATACTGGGTGCGGCGGGTGACGACCTCGCGCTGGTGATCGACGTAATGGCGGATCAGCTCGCGCAGCCCCAGCGTCTTCGGAACCCCGTCGACCAGGGCGACCATGTTGACCCCGAAGCTGGTCTGCATCGAGGTCCGCTTGTAGAGATTGGTGAGAACGACGTTGGGGATCGCACCGCGCTTCAGCTCGATCACGATCCGCATTCCCGAGCGGTCGGACTCGTCGCGCAGGTCGGAGATCCCCTCGAGCTTCTTCTCCCGAACCAGGTCGGCGATCTTGGTGATCAGCCCCGAGTCGCCGCCCTTCTTGACCATGAAGGGAAGCTCGGTAACGATCACCGCCTCCTTGCCCCCCTTCAGCGGCTCGATGTGGGCGCGCGCCCGGACCTTGAGGCTGCCCCGGCCGGAGGCATAGGCCTCGCGAACGCCGGCGGGGTCGAGGATTCCCCCGCCCGGGAAGTCGGGGGCCTTGACGTGCTCCATCAACCCGGCGAGGTCGATCTGGGGGTCGTCGACGTAGGCGGTCACGGCGTTGACCGTCTCGCGCAGGTTGTGCGGGGGGATGTTGGTCGCCATCCCGACCGCGATACCCGACGCACCGTTGACCAGCAGGTTGGGAAACCGCGCCGGGAGGATCGACGGATCGCGCTGGGACTCGTCGTAGTTGGGCCCGAAGTCGACCGTGTCGGCGTCGATGTCGCGCAGCATCTCGGTGGCGAGACGGCCGAGGCGGGCCTCGGTGTAGCGCATCGCGGCAGCCGGGTCGTCGTCGATCGAGCCGAAGTTGCCCTGGCCGTCAACCAGCGGGTAGCGCAGCGAGAACTCCTGCGCCATCCGCACCAGGGTGTCGTAGATCGCCGAGTCGCCGTGGGGGTGGTACTTGCCCATCACCTCGCCGACGATGAAGGCGCACTTCCGGTAGGCGCGGGTCGGCTGCAGGCCGAGGTCGTGCATCGCGTAGAGGACCCGGCGGTGGACCGGCTTCAGCCCGTCGCGGACGTCGGGCAGCGCCCGACCGACGATCACGCTCATCGCGTAATCGATGTAGGAGCTGCGCATCTCCTTCTCGAGCTCGCGCTCCTCGATCCGCCCCGTGAGTGCCTCCAGCGCCATCAGTCCCGCCCTCCGCCGTGACCCGTGACCCGTGACCCGTGACCCCGACTACACATCGAGATTCCTCACATCCTTCGCGTAGGTCTCGATGAAGGCCCGGCGCGGCTCGACCTGGTCGCCCATCAGCATCGAGAAGATCTGATCGGCGGCCGAGGCGTCCTCGAGGGTCACCCTCTGCAGGGTCCTGGTCGCCGGGTCCATGGTCGTCTCGCGCAGCTGGTCGGCGTTCATCTCGCCCAGTCCCTTGAACCGGGTCAGCTGCGCCCCGTGCTTGGCCAGGTCCATCACGGCGCGGTGCAGATCGACGAAGGAGAGGGCCTCCCCCTCCCGGTCCTTCAGCGTCACCTTCAACGGTGGCCGGCCGACCTGTTTCAGCAGAGTGCCGTGCACGTCGGCGAAGCGGCGGTAGTCGTGATGCTTGAACATTTCCTCGGGAAGGCGGTGGGTCCGGGCCAATCCGCTCCGCCGGTGGATCGCCTTGACCACCAGTTCCCCCTTCTCATCGTCGACCAGCTCGGTCTCGTACGGCTCCGCGGGAGGGCTCTTCGCAGCCAATAGCTTGCGGGCGCCGGCGATGCTCGCGACACCCTCGTCGAGCAGCTGGGACTCCTCCAGAAAGCGGACCAGGTCCGAGCCGAACTCGGCCTGCAGCGAGGAGGCCCAGCCCTCGTACTCCTTGGCGCGTCGCACGTAGCTCTGCCAGCGGCTCTGGGTCAGCTTCTTGGCCTGGTCGTTGGCGTCGATCAGCTCGAAGCTCTCGAGACGGTCGCGCAGCAGAAGCTCCTCGAGCTCGGACTCGCGCTCGAGGTAGGTTTCCTGGTTGCCCTGCTTGACCTTGTAGAGCGGCGGCTTTGCGATGTAGACGAAGCCGGCGTCGATCAGCGGCTGCATCTGCCGGTAGAGGAATGTGAGGACCAGGGTGCGGATGTGGGCGCCGTCGACGTCGGCGTCGGTCGCCATGACGATCTTGTGGTAGCGGGCGTCATCGAGGTTGAACTCGTCGTGGACCCCGGTGCCGATCGCCGTGATCAGGGCCCGGATCTCAGTGTTCTGGAGGACCTTGTCGATGCGGCTCTTCTCGACGTTGATGATCTTCCCCCGCAGCGGCAGTACCGCCTGGGTGGAGCGGTCGCGGGCCTGCTTGGCCGAGCCGCCGGCGGAGTCTCCCTCGACCACGAAGATCTCGGCGAGGCTCGGGTCCTTGACCGTGCAATCGGCGAGCTTGCCGGGCAGGGTCGAGTTCTCCAGAGCCGACTTGCGGCGGGTCAGGTCGCGCGCCTTGCGGGCGGCTTCGCGGGCGCGGGAGGCGTCGACGGCCTTGGTGATCACCCGCCTGGCCTCGCCCGGGTTCTCCTCGAAGAACTCGCCCAGCTTGCGATTCACGGCCTCCTTGACCAGCCCTTCGATCGGCGGGTTGCCGAGCTTCGTCTTCGTCTGCCCCTCGAACTGGGGATCGTGCAGCTTCACCGAAATCACCGCGGTGAGGCCCTCGCGGACATCCTCGCCGGCGAGGTTGTCGTCCTTCTCCTTCAGCAGCCCCTTGTTGCGGGCATAGGCGTTCAGGGTCCTGGTCAGGGCCGAGCGGAAGCCGGAGAGGTGGGTGCCGCCCTCGTGGGTGTTGATGTTGTTGGCGAAGCTGAAGATCGACTCCTGGTAGGAGGTGTTCCACTGCATGGCCACCTCGACCTGGCCCTCCTCCGCGTCGCTCTCGAAGAAGATGACCTTGCGGTGCACCTCGTCCTTGTTCTCGTTCAGGTGACGGACGAAGTCCTCGATCCCGCCCTCGTACTGGAAGCTGACCCGGTTGGTCTGCCCACGCTCGTCGACCAGCTCGATCTTCAGGCCGCGGGTCAGGAAGGCCGTTTCGCGCAGCCGCTCTGCCAGCGTGGCGAAGTCGAACCCGATCTCCTCGAAGATCTCCAGGTCGGGGAGGAAGGTGATCCTGGTCCCCGTCGCCTTGGTCGTCTCGCCCTTCTTGAAATCGGCCACCGGCTTGCCCCGCTCGTAGCCCTGGCTCCAGGAGGACCCGTCCCTGGAGATCTCCAGCTGGAGGCGCTCGGAGAGCGCGTTTACCACCGAGACTCCGACGCCGTGGAGGCCGCCGGAGACCTTGTAGCCGCCGCCGTCGCCGAACTTGCCGCCGGCATGGAGAGTGGTCAACACCACCTCCGCCGCCGGGCGCTTCTCCTTCGCGTGCTCGTCCACCGGGATGCCGCGACCGTTGTCGATGACCGTGCAGCTGTTGTCGGGATGAAGGATCACTTCGACCGAGTCGCAGTGACCGGCGATCGCCTCGTCCACCGAGTTGTCGACCACCTCGTAGACCAGGTGATGCAGGCCGCGCGGACCGGTCGAGCCGATGTACATGCCCGGGCGCTTGCGAACCGCCTCCAGGCCCTCCAGGACGGTGATGTCGGTGGCGTCATAGGAGCCGCCTCCGCCCTTCGGCCGGGACTTCTTCGCGCCAGCCTTGCTCGTTTTCTCAGCCAATTGTCCCCTTCCGGTTATCCACAGAAAACCCCGACCTCCTGGCAGATCCCATTGGGGCACGTGGCACAGGGTCGGGGCGGTCGATCAAGTTGACATAAAGGATACCA